>JAVVEF010000136.1:0-6537 GCA_032251275.1 Lutibacter sp. | reverse complement strand
AATTAAATCTCCAGTTCGCTTAAAATGAAAATGGTTTTTCAGCAAGCCCTAAATAGCGTTATTGCTCTTTTGCGATATGAACTTCTTATTGTATCGTCTATTGTCCTAAAGTCTTCTTTTTTCCATAAAACAAATATACAATATTTTTATGAATATATTATCGCTAGGTTAATAATTGCAAATTTATTTTCAGGAATTTATGGCATAAAATAGAATGCTTATATTTGACGCTGATTAATTACAAAGGACAAAAAGAGACAAAAAATGAACTATAAAATAGATACCATTATTTTCGATTTGGGCGGGGTGCTCGTGGACTGGAAACCTGAATATTTGTACAGAAAAGTGTTTAATGGCAACGAGAAAAAAGTGCAATGGTTTTTAAGCAACGTTTGCACAAGCGCCTGGAATGCCGAACAAGACGGCGGAAGAACGATTGAGGAGGCAGAGCGCCTGAAAATTTCAGAATTTCCGGAACATGAAGATTTAATAAAATTATATTACCGCGAATGGCACCAAATGTTTTTCGGTCCCATTGAAGAGAATGTCGCCATATTCAAATCCTTAAAGGCATCAGGAAACTATAAAATTTATGCGCTCACAAACTGGAGCGCCGAAAAATGGGACAAAGCTTTGGAATTATTTCCGTTTTTTCATTTTTTTGATGGCGTGGTGGTTTCTGGGCAAGAAAAAACACGAAAGCCTTATCCGGAAATTTACAATCTCATTCTCGATAAATTTGAAATAAATCCGGAAAACGCCATCTTTATTGATGATAATGAAGAAAATGTCATCGCCGCCAAATCTCATAAAATACACGGAATTCATTATAAATCTCCACAACAACTATTGAATGAATTACGCGCGTGTAAACTCACATTCTGATTATTTTAATAGTAATCATAAGGTTTTCGTAATAAACAGTAATTATTATTGGATAATTTGTTGTTTATTAACAATAATTTGTATTTTTACCACTATGAAAAGTGATGTTTTCGTTAACAAACGATTAAATTAAAGCTATGAATTTTAAATAAGTATTTTTCTATGAGAAAACTATTATTATTGCTAATTACATTAACCCCAATATTAAGTTTTAGCCAAAAGAATACAAATCCAACTTATACCATTACCGGAAAAATAATTGATGCCACTTCAAAAAAACCATTGGAAGACGCCACCATTATTTTTAAAAGTATTGATTCAAATCACATAAAATTTGGCGGCATCACCAATCAAAAAGGCAATTTTTCCATTGATGTTGAAAGAGAAACTTATAACGTTTCTGTCGAATTTATTTCTTTTAAAACAAAAAACCTGAACATTTCCGAAATTAACCGAGATTTAAATTTGGGCATTATTGAAATGGTGTTGGATACGGAAATTCTTGGCGAAGTTGAAATTGTTAGCGGAAAAAAAACTGTTGAATTCAAACCCAACAAAATTGTTTTTAATGTTGAAAAAGACATTGCTGCTAATGGCGGTGTGGCAACAGATATCTTAAATAATATACCATCCGTTTCAGTTGATCCAAATGGAGAAATAACAGTACAAGGGCAAAGCAATGTTCAGGTGATGATCAATGGAAAAATTTCTTCCTTGTCAAAAACAGATGCCTTAAAATCTTTGCCGGCAGGTTCTATTGAAAAAATTGAAGTCATTGCAAATCCTGGCGCTAAGTACGAAGCTTCTGCATTAAGTGTTATCAATATCATTTTAAAAAAGGGAAAAGACGAAGGTTTAAATGCATCATTAACTGCAACAGGCGGCTTTAAAGATTATTATGGCGGATTAATTACCTTAAACAATAAATCAAAAAACCTAAACTTTTTTGTCAATACTTCCTTCAATCACAACAATCCGATTACCGAAGCATCCTATGAAAATGAATATTTTGTGAACAATGTTACAACATCATTTTTAAATGAAAACAGAGAGTTCAGCAGTAAAAAAGATGCTTTTTATGGCACTATCGGTACCGATTTCTATTTGTCCAAAAACACTACGCTTTCAACAAGTGTTAATTTTCAGAATATAAATAACAAAAGCAACACGTTAACAACTTCAAATATTTTTAATGCCGCAAAAGTACCAACAGCAACCAATGACAGGACTCATATTGGAAAATTGGATAATGAATTGTATGAATTTGTGGTTGATTTTGAGCACAATTTTAAAAAAGAAGGCCAGCAGTTAACTTCCAACGTTTTATTTACAAGAGATCTTGATGATATCACCAATACGATATCCAACACCAATGTAGCTTTCACCAACGAAGCCTACACCGAAAAAAATAAACTGCAGAACACTGCATTTGAAATAAATTTCACAAGTCCAATAGGCAAAACTTCAGCTTATTCATTAGGATATAAAGGAAGTATTGGTGAAATTCCTTTCAGGTATTCAAGCGCTACAAATAATCGAAATATTGACTATTCCGAAAATTTGAACGCCGTATATGTTGAATTTGAAAATGAAGGTGAAAAGTTTTATTACGGATTAGGAATCAGGGCCGAATTTTTGGAATTGAAAGCCGATTATTTATATTTAAACACCACCCAAAAAAACAATTTTGATAAAATTTTTCCAACAGTTTATTTAAATTATACTTTAAGCGATTCAAAAAGTTTAAGCCTAAGTTTTTCAAAAAAAATGTTCTCGCCATCGTATAATCAATTACAGCCTTTTGAACAAAAATATAGCGAAACAACATCCTATATAGGAAATCCGGCTTTAAACCCAATTTATATTGATGCCACAAATTTAGGATATCTATATAATGGCAATAAAATGATGGTTTCAACTTCCCTATTTTTTAACAGATATAATGATTATTGGGAAAATGCGACTTACCAAACCGGTGAACAAATAAACGGAGTAAATAAAATTATTACAACTCCGGTTAATGTTGGGAAAGTTGACTATTACGGTATTGATTTAACAACAGTTTATAAGCCTGCCAAGATTTTAAACTTTACGGGAAATATAAACCTTTACAATTTCGACCAATCCGGAATTTATGTAATAGAAAATTTAGCCAATGAAACCATTGTGAAAAATTACAATCACACCAGTTTTAATGGCTCTTTCAGTTTATTGACACAATTAAAAATACCCAAAGTATTTGATTTTCAATTAAATGCAAAACATTTTTTAATTTCCAAAGGCGCCTATTCCACAAGGAAGGAATTTACATACGCAAGTGCCGCCATCAATAAAGATTTTTTTGATAATAATGCTTCCATCAGTTTAACGGTTGATGATATTTTTAAAACAAATACAACGGCCAGAGACCGATTTGACACCAATTATTTCTCAAAAAGTTTGATAGAAGATAAATACAGAACAATTTTGCTTTCTTTTACTTACCGTTTTAACCAAAGCAAAAAGGACAGAAGAATTGATTTTGATAAAAAAGAAATCAAACCAAATTACTAATCGTTATTTTTGGAAAAATAAAATTCATGAAAATTTATCACAATTCGCGTTGCGGAAAAAGCCGGGAAGGTTTGGCAATATTGCAGGAATCTAAATTGCCTTTTGAAATTATCAATTATATTGAAACGCCGCTTTCAACGGCGGAATTAAATGAAATTATTAAATTATTGGGCATCCCTCCTATTGATTTGGTTCGAAAAAAAGAAGCGGTTTGGAAAGAAAATTACAAAGGCAAAAATTTGTCAGATTCAGAAATTATCACCGCAATGGTTAAAAACCCAAAACTAATTGAAAGACCGATTGTAATTAACAAAGGCAAAGCCGTGATTGGACGTCCGCCAGTACTCATAAAATCAATATTATAAATTTTATGAGTTTCTTAACAGTATTCATCGGTTAAACATCTCAACCAAAAAAATCTCTTTCACCATTTATTTTTATAATAATATATTAATATTCAATATATTAAATATTACTGATTGTAAAAGCACTTACCATATATCTTTTCATTTATAATTACACCCGTTAACACTAGTTAACATAAAATTACTATGGCAACCCGTATCTTTGCTGCACAAATTATCAATAAATCATTCATGAAAAAAATTGTATTTCTATTTATATTAAGCATCATCTCGCTGAGTTTAGGGGCGACGAATACCATTAACATTGAAAAAATTATGTTAACGGGAAAAGTGATTGACAATGACACCAAACAACCTTTAGAATACGCCACAATCGTCATCAAATCTTTAGACGGAAAAATTATAACCGGCGGCATCACTGATGAAAAAGGAGAATTCAGCATTCAGGTCTCAAAAGGCGTTTACGATATTTCCATCGAATTTATTTCATTTAAAACAAAAACATTTAAAAGAAAAGAAATTGCCGGAAATACCGATTTAGGCACCATTACCTTGGAGGTTGATGCCCAAACTTTAAATGAAGTGGTGGTGGTTGCCGAAAAAAGCACCGTTGAAATTCGGTTGGACAAAAAAATATACAACGTTGGTAAAGATATGACCGTAAAAGGCGGAACCGCAAGTGATGTTTTGGACAATGTGCCATCCGTTTCTGTAGATGTGGAAGGAAACGTAAGTTTGCGCGGCAGTGAAAACGTGCGAATTTTAATCAACGGAAAACCATCGGGATTGGTTGGGATGAGCGGTACTGACGCTTTACGTCAATTGCCGGCCGATGCGATTGAAAAAGTAGAGGTAATTACAAGTCCGTCTGCGCGTTACGATGCTGAAGGAACAGCAGGAATCTTAAATATCATCCTTAGAAAAGGAAAAGCAAATGGTTTTAATGGCTCTGTTTCTGCTTCCGCAGGAATTCCAGATAATTATGGACTTTCAGCCAATTTAAATTACAGAACAAACAGGGTGAACTACTTTGCAAGCGGCGGTTATAATTACAGAAATGCACCGGGAAGTTCAAAAAGCGATGTAACTTATTTAAACCCTTCGGAATTCAATCCGGACTTCAGAAATGAAATTAGAGATTATGATCGAGAGCGTGATGGTTACAATATTAGATTTGGAACGGAATATTTTTTATCAGACAAAACTTCCTTAACCGGTACCGTTTTGTTTCGTAAATCTTTGGGTGAAGATGTCTCAACAAATATTAGCGATGAATTTGATGAAAATAAAATTTTAACCCGCACCAACAATCGGATTGAACTAGATGATGAAAAAGACATAACTACAGAATATGCCTTAAACTTTATGCATGATTTTAACAAAGACGGCCATAAATTAACGTTGGATTTTCAATATGAAGAAAGCGTTGAAAATAATAGTGCATATATTACCGACAAGGATGTTTTTCCTTCGTTAAAGGAAAATGACCCAGAGCGGAATTCAACTGACAACGACACGAAAAATCTTCTATTTAAAGCTGATTACGTGTTGCCGATAGGTGAAAATTCACAGTTCGAACTCGGTTTTAATGTGAATTTAGATCAGTTAAAGTCAGATTATTTGGTTGAGGAATTTGAAAACAATCAATTTATTAAAAACAATACGTTCTCTAACACATTGGATTTTGAACAAAATGTTTACGCCGTTTATTCTCAATTTGGTAATAAGATAAATAAATTTTCATACCTGTTAGGTTTACGAATGGAAAATACTGACAGAAAAATTAATTTAATTGGAAATGATGAGGTTAATAATAAAAATTTCACGGAATTTTTTCCAACAATCAATTTAGGGTTAGAATTTAGCGAAGGTGAAAGTCTAACATTGGGCTACAGCCGAAGATTAAGGCGGCCTCACCACTGGTTTTTAAATCCGTTTGAATCGAGAACAAGTGAAACCAATATCAGAAAAGGGAATGTTAATCTTGATCCTACTTACACCAACTCGTTTGATTTGGGCTATTTAAAAAGATGGGAGAAATTAACGTTGAATTCTTCACTTTATTATCAGCACTCCATCAACAATATTGAATGGGTTCAAAAAGATGAAACTAGATTAATTGATAAAGTTCTAACAGATATTATTCTTAGCACTCCAATAAATTTAAGCTCACAAGACCGTTATGGTTTTGAATTCACTGCCAATTACAATCCGATTAAATGGTGGAAAATTACCAACAGTTTCAACTTTTTTAAATCGGTGACCGATGGAGATTATAATGGAACAAATTATGATTCGGAAAATGTAAGTTGGTTTACCCGGTTGGAATCACGTATTTCTTTACCAGCCGGTATAGACTGGCAAACCAGCGGAATGTATATGGGACCTTCAGAAACGGCCACCAGAAAAACAAAAGGAATGTATAATGTAAATTTGGCATTTAGTAAAGACATCTTGAAAGAAAAAGGCACACTTGCTTTAAATGTGAGCGACCTCTTTAACACCAGAAAACGAGTATCAACCAACTATACGGAAAAAACAATTTCAGAAAGTGAATTTCAATGGCGAAAAAGACAGGTGATGTTGAATTTTACCTATCGATTTAACGAGAAAAAGAAACCGCAAAGACCGCAAAGAGAAGATAATGGCGGTGAAGAAGGAATGTTTTAAAGATTAAAACGCAAAAAAGGCAATTTTTCAATTGCCTTTTTTAAGCCTTATAAATAAAATTATT
>JAVVEF010000135.1:0-6638 GCA_032251275.1 Lutibacter sp. | reverse complement strand
TTTAGCCTAAATTTGGTTCGGAAAAAATAAAAGATATGGATGATAAAGTAGTGATTGTTAAAAAAATTTCAGGTGATTTAGAGCCGTTCTCTATTCAAAAACTCTCAAAATCACTTCAAAATAGCGGTGCTTCAAAAGAAGAAATTGAAAAAATTGTGGAAGCGGTGCAACCTGAACTCTATGACGGAATTTCATCAAACTTAATATATAAAAAAGCCTTTGGCTTATTGAAAAAACACAACCGGGTATCCGCTTCAAAATACAGTTTAAAAAGAGCAATTTTTGAGTTGGGCCCAACCGGATTTCCATTCGAAAGATTGATTAGCGCCCTGCTGAAGCAAAAAGGATACAAAACCAAGATTGGCGAAATATTAAAAGGCGAATGCATCACCCATGAAATAGATGTTTTGGCCGAAAAAGACGGCAATGTATTTACCGTAGAATGTAAATTTCATAAAAACCCCACCAATATAAGCAATGTAAAAATTCCATTATATATCAATTCCCGATTTCTTGATGTTCAAAAAGTTTGGAACAATTCAGGAAAATCTACCCATTTAAAACAGGGTTGGCTGGTTACCAATACGCGATTTACAAAAGACGCCATTGACTATGCAAAATGTGTTGACTTAACGCTGATAAGTTGGAATTATCCGCCAAATAACAGCTTAAAAAACAATGTAGATAAATATGGCTTATACCCCATAACCACACTTACTTCCTTAACAAAAAAAGAAAAAACACAGCTGATGGAAAAAGACATTATTTTGGTAAAAGAGCTTTCTAAAAATCCGAATTCATTGAATCATTTAAGTTTTTCGGAAAAGCAAAAAGCATTGGTTTTGGCCGAAGTGCATAAGTTATGTAATTTTTAATCTTTATGATGTTTTGTTTTGGGCGTTCCCCTTCGGGTCAGGCTTTTCACTCCAATCTTTTATTGCAAAACCACGCAATAAAAGGATTACCGTTGCAATCCTTTACGCAAAATGAATTACGATTTTTGATTTACGATTTACGTAATTAATTTGGGGTAATAAAATATTAATCAAAATAAAATTGCGCACTTTGCGTTTTTTCTTTGCGTCTTTGCGGTTAAATGAAAATAAATTGCATCAGTAATAATTTTTAAATTTTACAACCTTCAAAATAGTATCTATTTCGTAATTTTGTATTTAGAATCATTCTAAAAAATGAACATGTTAGATATCAAAAAAATTAGGGCCGATTTTCCTATTTTAAATCAGCAAATAAATGGAAAACCATTGGTTTATTTGGACAATGCCGCAACCAGCCAAAAACCTCAAGTTGTTATAGACAGCATTGTAAATTACTACACCACCATCAACGCAAATATTCATAGAGGCGTTCACACATTAAGTCAATTGGCAACCGATGCTTTTGAACAATCCAGAATAAAATTGCAACAGCATTTTAATGCCAAAAAAAGCTATGAAATTATTTTTACGGCAGGCACAACGCACAGCATCAATATTGTGGCCACCGGATTTACGTCGTTGTTGCAAAAAGGCGATGAACTCATTGTTTCAGCTATGGAGCACCATTCAAATATTGTTCCCTGGCAAATGTTATGTGAGCGCACCGGTGCAGTTTTGAAAGTGATTCCAATGAATCAGGAAGGAGAATTGTTGATGAATGAATATGATAAACTGCTTTCAAATAAAACAAAACTGGTATTTGTTAACCACGTTTCTAATGCGTTGGGAACCATCAATCCAATCAAAAAAATAATTGACAAAGCGCACCAATTTGGCGCAGCGGTTTTAATTGATGGCGCACAATCCTGTCCGCACATTAAACCCGATTTGCAAGCATTGGATGTTGATTTTTACGTGGTTTCTGCCCATAAATTATGCGGCCCAACCGGCGTTGGCATTTTATATGGCAAAGAAGCATGGCTCAACAAACTGCCTCCTTATCAAGGTGGTGGGGAAATGATCAAAGATGTGACTTTTGAAAAAACCACTTATGCCGATTTGCCACACAAATTTGAAGCGGGAACACCAAATATTGCAGGCGTTATCGCTTTCGGAACGGCCATAGATTATTTAAACAATATCGGTTTTGACAATATTGCCGAATATGAAACTGCACTTTTAAAATATGCCACTGAAAAACTTTCACAAATTGAAGGCTTGAAAATTTACGGGACTTCTGAACATAAAACTTCTGTAATTTCATTCAATATTGATGAAATTCACCCTTATGACATTGGAAGTATCATAGATAAACTGGGTGTTGAAGTAAGAACCGGACACCATTGTGCGCAACCCATAATGGATTTTTACAAAATTCCGGGAACGGTTCGCGCCTCTTTTTTATTTTACAACACTTTTGAAGAAGTTGATGTGTTGTACAGCGCATTGTTAAAGGCAAAAACGATGCTTTCCTAAATATTTAACAAAATATGACATTGTGTTAATAACACATAGAAATTTAGCAGTAACTCATTTTATTAACAAATATTTTTAATTTTTTCTTGTTTTTTAACTTTTTATTAATAAATTGCCACATCTTTAATCAAAGATTTACCCTAATTATTAATCAAATTAACAACTTAACAATGAAAAAATTATTTCTTTCTTTAGCTATTTTAGCTTTAGCGGTTGTCGCTTGTCAAAACAATGACGAAGTAACTCCAAACCAAGAAGCCGCCGTTGACATGAGCGACTTTTATGTGTACACTTCCGATGACGTTTCTGCAAAAAGCACTAAAGACGCAAACAATGGCGACAAATGCCACAGTATGAAAGTGCTAAACAGACAACTGCAAGAAAATCCGGGATTGGAACAACGTATGTTTGCAATTGAAAAACATACAAGAACGTTAATCTCCAATAAAGGAGTTGTCAATAAAGGAAAACCGGGTGGTGACACAACACCTCCCCCTCCAACTCCGTATGCTGGTGCCGTATCAATTCCTGTAATCGTAAACATACTTGAAGATGCTGCGCACCCTGTAACACAGGCCAATATCGATTCACAGATTGCCATCTTAAATCAGGATTTTAACAATAACAATCCTAAAACAAATAATGTTCCTGCTGAATTTGCCAGTTTGGTTGCTGATGCCAACATTACTTTTGTGCTTGATCGTGTCATCAGAAAAACTTCTACAAAAGCAACTTGGGGAACAAATGACGCTATGAAATCTGCAAGCCAGGGAGGTATTGATGCCACAGACGCTTCTACCTATTTAAACATCTGGGTATGTGAAATAGGTGGTGGAATTTTAGGCTATGCACAATTCCCTGGTGGATCTTTAGCTACGGACGGTGTAGTAATTGGTTCTGATTACTTCGGAGAAAACGCTGCAGGTGGTGTATATGGACATGGAAGAACAGCGACTCACGAAGTTGGTCACTGGTTAAATTTACGTCATATTTGGGGAGATGGAAGATGTCGCCAAGACGATTTTATTGCTGACACACCAAGTTCAGACGGACCAAACTACCAATGCCCACCATACCCAACAGTTAATTGTAGCTCTAACGATATGACCATGAACTATATGGATTACGTATATGACGATTGTATGTATATGTTCTCTTTAGGTCAAAACGATAGAATGCGAACTATTTTTGCTGCAGGAGGATCCAGAGAAAGTTTGGTAAATTAATCAGATTTGTTTAAAAAAATTAAAAAGGTGCTTATCAGCACCTTTTTTTATACCTTTCATTTTTAAATCCGATAAAATGAAACTTTTTAAAATGACTTTAATTTTACTGCTTGTGTCTATAACTTCTTGCCAAAGCCAGGATAAAAAAGACACTGTTTCACTGAATTATAATGCACAAACAAGGGGCTTTCAATTGGCCATTCAACTGAAAAATAATTTGTTGGAAGTTACCAAAAACAACGAAACACATCGAAGTGAATTGACTGAAAATCAACTAAATGAAGTAATTGAAATAGTCAAAAAAATTGATTTCGAAAGCCTGAAAAGCAATATTTCCATCGATGATCTTGCGGTGGACAAAGCCATTAAAGGGAAATTTGAACTTAATTTCAACAGCGAACTTTACGAATTCGAGTTTGACCACAACAATGCGCCAGAAAGCATTCAGGAATTGCTCAACAAACTGCAAAGCTTTGGTTCATCAGAAAAATAAATCGTCAATAAATTTTTTCTAAAATGCAATAACTGGATTTTCTGCCCTTCTTCTGTAAAAAAAATAATAAAGCATATATTTGCGGTCATAAAATGTGCTGTTTTAAAGTTTAGGAAACTAAGGCCCTGTAAAGAAATAAATGGTACAGAATTAGCGAAGTAATTTTGTGCTTTTTCAAGGCGTAAATGAGGCGAATAGCCACAGCTATTTAACAATTTTACAACGCAGAAAAAGCGCAAAAGAACGAGATAAAATGTATAAGTTATTTCGTTACAGAGCCTAAATCATTAAAAATGTCCAACAGAAAATAGCACCATGTCTAAATTACCAAAAAACCACAAATTCATCGATCTTTCTGATTATGGAAGACCCGTAGCAAGACTCATTGCAAATTCACTCAAAAAAACTTCCGTTACGCCAGTTAAAGTGACCGTTTTGTTTATCATTTCTGGATTGATTGCCATTGCCTTCATGCTTTATGGTTTTTATTGGGCAGCCGCTTTTTTTCTGATTTTAAAATCTGTGCTGGATGCCGCCGACGGGGAATTGGCGCGCATAAAAAAAACGCCTTCCTATACGGGGCGCTATTTTGACTCCGTTGCCGATATCATTTTGAATTTCTTCATTTTTTTGGCGCTTTGGCATATCACCGATTCCCTTTTAATATATGCTTTGCTCGCTTTTTTGGGTATTCAGCTGCAGGGAACATTGTACAATTATTACTATGTTATTTTGAGAAATAAGTTTAACGGCGATACCACAAGTCGTGTTTTTGAAGATAAAACGCCTATCGCTTTAGAGGGAGAAAATCAGCAAAATGTGAATTTTCTTTTTGCGCTTTATAAGTTGCTTTATGGCATTTTCGACAAGACAATCTATTTCTTGGACAAGAAAGCGACAAGCGGCAAACCTTTTCACAAGTGGTTTATGACTGCTGTTTCCACGTTCGGACTCGGGTTTCAGTTACTTATTATTTCTGTAATGCTCGTGTTGGGATGGGCGCAATTTATCATTCCTTTTTTTATTGGTTATACTGCAATGATATTCGTTTTTATCGGAATCAGAAAAGTATTTTAAAGGATAAAATTTATTAAAAGAGTGGTTTTTCCTGATTGATATAGCCAAAATCTTCCTTAAGATCTTTCTTTTTTGATGCTTCAACGGCCAATACATCACAACGCTCATTTTGCATATGATTGTTATGTCCTTTAACCCATACAAATTTTGTGTTGTTCGGATTGTAAATAGCTAAAAATCGTTTCCATAAATCTGGATTTTTCACCCCTTTAAATTGCTTTTTATGCCATCCGAAAAGCCATTTTTTTTCAACGGCATCCACCACATATTTCGAATCGGAAAATATGGTGATATCCACATCTTTGGTTTTCATATTTTCCAAAGCTACAATTACGGCCATCAGTTCCATTCGGTTGTTGGTGGTTTTTTTAAAGCCTTCCGAAAACTCTTTTCGATAAGGTTTCCCCACCCATTCCATCACAATTCCGTAACCACCGGGCCCAGGATTTCCGCTGCAGGCACCGTCTGTATAAATATGTACTTTGGGTTTATCGGCCATTTTCTAAAATCACTTTTTCAATCACTTTCGGAAAATATTCATATTCCAATTGATGAATTTTCTCGGCAACGTCATCTGCAGAATCGCTTTCCAAAACCTCAAAACTTTTCTGAAAAATAATGGCACCTTCATCATAATTTTCATTCACATAATGAATGGTGATACCGGTTAGTTTTTCCTTATTTTCAACAACGGCATTATGCACGTGCATTCCGTACATGCCCTTTCCGCCATATTTTGGCAACAAGGCGGGATGAATATTGATGACTTTATTTGGAAAAGCTTCAATAATTTTTGCGGGGATTTTCCATAGAAATCCGGCCAAAATTACGTAATCTGCATTTTTCTTCAAAATATTTAACACCTCATCAGTATCAATAAAATCATTTTTGTCAAAACTTCTGTTTGGTATTTTTAATCGCGTAGCGCGCTCTAAAACTTTGGCCTCCTTTTTATTGGACAGCACAAGAACCACCGAAATTGTATCGCTGTTTTTAAAATAATTAATCAAATTTTCAGCATTGGAGCCGGATCCTGAGGCCAATATGGCAATACGCTTCATTTACGCAAATTATTATCTTGGTTGAAACAACAAATAAAATGAATTAAACCCAACTATTACAGGGTAAATAAAAAAAATTTACCTATTTTTAAAATCTTGAATTTGATCTTTTATGAATTAAAAGATTTTGATTTAAATAAAGTTTTATATTTTTGCCGAGTAATTAAATTTAAAATAAAAGAATTATGTCAGACATTGCATCAAGAGTAAAGGCCATTATCGTAGATAAATTAGGCGTTGACGAAAATGAAGTAACAACAGAAGCTAGCTTTACTAACGACTTAGGAGCAGACTCACTTGATACTGTTGAGTTAATCATGGAATTCGAAAAAGAATTTGACATTCAAATTCCAGACGATCAAGCAGAAAA
>JAVVEF010000134.1:0-6649 GCA_032251275.1 Lutibacter sp. | reverse complement strand
TAACATATCATTTACTGTTGTTGAAGAATCATAATCATGAAAATTGCGCATTTTATAAGAAAGGATTTTCTAACCGTAAATCCATATTCAGGTATAAATGCTGTTAAAAATCAGGTATTAGAGCATTTAGCCGTTGTCGTCCAAGATGATGAAGAGGAATTCTATGGCGTTTTAACAACCAATGATATTGCCCACAATCCAAAAACGTTAATTATTGACTGTCTTACCGTTAAGGAATTAATTGATAGTGAACTTTCTGTTGAAGATACAATTCTAAAAATGGACACTGCCAAAACAGATGTACTTCCTGTTGGCGAAAACGACAAGTTTATTGGACTGGTATTCAAAAATGAATTATACCAATACATTTCCGATTATAATATAGAACTGGAAAGTATCATAAAGTCAAGAACTAAAGAGCTGGAAGAAGCGATTGCCACAAAAGATTTGGTTTTTTCAATCATTGCGCACGATTTAAAAAGCCCTTTTAATGCAATCTTGGGATTTACGGAACTTTTAAAAAATAAAATCAGAAACCTTGATGTTGATAAATCTGAAAAACTGATTTCCAGCATGTATTTTCAAGCAAGAAACACCTATAATTTATTGGAAAACCTATTAAATTGGGCAAGGAGCAATTCCAATCAAATTGTTTTTAATCCAATTTCATGCAATATTTCATCAATTTGTGATGCGATAATTAATCAGATTGGCGATTCTGCCCAATTAAAAAACCTCAAGATAAACTCATACCATACAAATGATTGCTATGCATTTGCAGATAAAAATATGTTAGAGGTTATTTTAAGAAATTTACTTTCGAATGCCATAAAATATACAGAAAGCAATGGAGAAATTGAAATATACTCTATGCCGGTAGGTGAAATTGTTGAAATCACAGTCTCAGACAATGGGATCGGAATGACTGAGGACGTTAAAGACAAATTATTTAAATCGGATTTACACGAATCAAAACCAGGAACTGATAATGAAAGAGGAACAGGTTTGGGCTTGGTTATTTGCCATGATTTTATTAAAAGAAACCACGGAAAAATATGGATTGAAAATAATGACGAAAAAGGAACTTCCATCAAATTTACTTTGCCAATTTATAAGGAAAAAGTGCATGAACTCAATAAAATAGCTGCTTTGACGATTGAAAAATAGTATTTCCTTAAAATAATTTGAAAAACCCTTAAATAAGTTTTATCAATTTTCTCCTTCTTTTTATCCTTTTCAATCTTTTCCCGTAAAAAAAACATCATTTGTCAAATGACAAAGCATTTTCCCAATCTGCAATCAAATCGTCAATATGTTCAATCCCTAGGGAGATTCTTAATAAATTATAGGGCGTTGGACTGTCTGCACCTTCAACCGATTTACGGTGTTCCACCAAACTCTCAACGCCTCCCAAACTTGTGGCAAGCGTAAAATAATTTAATTTAGATGCGATGGTGGTAGTTTCACTTTCGCTGCCCTTAATTAAAACTGAAAGCATCGCTCCAAATCCTTTTTTTTGCTGTTTTTTCGCCAATAAATATTGTGGATGGCTTTGCAGTCCGGGATAATTAACTTGTTCAATTTTTGGATGGTTTTCCAAATATTTAGCCAATTTCATTGCATTTTTGCTTTGTTTTTTGATTCGTAAATGAAGGGTTTGTATTCCTCTGGCAATCAACCAACAATCGAAAGGCGCGGGAACCGCACCCGATAAAATCTGAATATTTTTAATTTTTTCAGCAATTATTTCATCATTCACCACAACACAGCCGCCGATAACATCACTGTGACCGCCAAAATATTTAGTGGTAGAATGCACCACAATATCAGCACCAAGTTCCAGCGGATTTTGAAAAACTGGTGTGAGCCAAGTATTGTCAACGGCACAAACCGCTTTGTTTTGGTGCGCAATTTTGGCAATGGCTGCAATATCACTTAATTTTAATTGTGGATTTGAAGGTGATTCTACCCAAATCAACGCAGTATTCGGTTTTACGGCTTTTTTAACGGTTTCAATATTGGCCATATCCACCAAATCGTATGATAAATTCCAACGTTTGAATACTTCTTCCATCAACCTTTTAACAGCATAATAAATATCGTCCGGCAAAAGAATATGGTCTCTGGTCTTTAGGCTTTGAAAAACGGCGCTAATGGCAGCCATTCCTGATGAAAAAGCAAATGCTTGCTTTCCATTTTCCAATATTGCAATGGCTTCTTCAACAATTGCACGATTTGGATTGTTGGCGCGAGAATAGACAAAATCGTTTGTATAAGATCCGTCGCTATTGCGTTTGTAGGTACTTGACAAATAAATGGGCGTGCTTACCGGAACTGAATCACTAAATTTATTTTCGGTGCTTTTAATGGCAATAGTCTCAAACTTTGGTTTTGATTTCATTTATATATCCATAAAATTAGAATGTTTAAAAATAATGCTAATTTTTAACTTTATGAATAAAATTAAAATAAGTCTTATCATAAAAAAAACAGAATTTTACAACAATCTTGTTTTGTAAATCTGTTTTTCGGTAAAGACAAGGAGTCTAAACTTTTCTATTTGGGAGAGATTTAAAATAAATTCTGCAAAATATTTCAAACGAAAAATTTCTTGACCTACCGCAACATTGGTGATTTGATTTTTATTATAGTATTTTTAATCAGTTAAATTACTCGATGGCTCTGCCTCGAGGTAATTCATTTAAATATCAAATGGTTAAATATCCCTTTTTCTGGATTTCCTATACCATATTGCATTAATGGCCATTGCCGGCAAAATAGCAAAAATAAGCGGAGAATATATTGGAACAATCTTTTCGTTAATCGCATTTACATACATGAAGGTGAAAAATAAAATAAGTGAAACCAATGCAATAAGTATGGTGGCCAGTGTTTTTTTTCTTGTCGGAGTCATTGTCGTAAAATTAGAAATATAAAAAATAAATTTATACAAGAAATAGTTCTTATAAAATAAGCAGTACCGAGAAATGGGGTTAAGTCAAATATGGAAAATAAGTAATTGATTTACCATAATTATGAGATCCTTTTATTCTAAAATATGAAATTTTCCGAAAAATTACATTTATAAAAATATAAAAAATAATGACATTTTTAATGATAATTATCATAAAAACCATTATTAATACAAATTTACTAATTTATTGGCATAAAAAATAGAGACATGTAATTTTATAAATGACTGTTAGTTAATTAAAAATGACTTTAATTCCTTAAAAGTTGAAATTTTTACGAACAATTTTTTCTGATCAATAACTTCTTGATTTGATTCGAAATATCAATGATTCCTCATCAGTAATGGAAAATAATAAACAATCATGAAATTGGTTATTAATTCAGTGAAAGATACTCGTTTTTAAGGTATTCACGCCCAAGAGTCGCCAAGCTTTGAGTGTTATTGGTTTTATTCAACGCATCCGAATCTGATATTGGAAGATCATTATGAAAATAAATAGTTCTTTTATAAAGGGTGGCTATGTTAAATTCATTTGGTAAAATTTCATAAATTTTAATACAGATTAGTTCATCATTATCATAATAAAAAACTTTTGATTTGATAAAATTATTGACCAAATGATCTTTATACTTGACCCTTACAATTGATTTATTCTTATAAACAACATTTTTTTCTGATTCGTTTGATGTTATAATTCTTTTATCGTCTTGAATGACCAATTCATCAATATTGAAATGATTAAAATCATTTGCTTTAAAATCTATGTTGGAAATATAAGAGTCAATGAAGTTCAATCGATTTTTTAACATCGTTAATTCTGAAATATTGTTTTTGCCAAGTATTGCAGGATTGATTTCAGCAATGGTTGAAATTGAACTACACGAAGCAACCAAAGCTAAAAAAAATAAATATAAAAAAATTTTGCTTGTCATTTTTTTTAAATAATAGCTTAAAGATAAAACACAAAACTAATATAATTATAGCATTTAATAAAATATTTTTGATTTATCATCTATTTATTTCTTGTTAACCAGACATTTAAAAACTTAAAAAACTGATATCTATCATTCTGAAAATTGATGTAAGTCATTTTTTTGCCGGTGATTATGAAATAAATTTAAGTACAATATAAGTGATAAATGTCTCTCACAAGTTCTGTTTTTAATTTATTCATAATGATTGTGAAATTTTTAATGTCATATAAAATTTCGTGATTTTAATTGTGTTTTGCCATCTCACCTCAGGCAATAAAATGTTTAAACCTCCTAATAAATCACTTATATAAAACCCCTAAAAGTTATTATTTATTGATAAATATTAGTTTGTCAAAACATGATTTATTAAATAAAAAAAGAGAATTGGTATCTAATTTAAATTGAAGGGCCATGAAAAAAACTACATCCAACCCAAATTCAAATACGTCGATTGCAATTTGGAAATTTTTCTTTAAAATTTTTGACAACTTATTTGGGTCATTTAACATCGTAAAAATTATTAAAAATAATAATTTGATAATGACTATAATAACCTTGGCCATAATTTTCAGTTTTGGTGTTGCACATGCGCAAATTGGACCGGCTACTGCACCAGTTGATCCTCCGGACGGAGGTTTTAATATTGACGGAACACTTAGGGCAAACAGTAATATAGGAGATTGGCTATATGGTTCTGGAACTGGTGATTTTGTTCTTGATTTAAATGGTAACCCATTGGTTCCTGAAACAACGTTTCATTTAATAGACCTCTACAACAATTCATTGGATAATATATTTGGAGGTGGTGTAAAAATAGATGACAATCCAAATAATTGGAGTTGGGTATCGGGCACTGCCAATGATAAAACCGATATGAATAATGCATTGATACACTTCACTACTGATAATAATGGACATGTTTGGATTGTTTTTGCGGCAGACCGTTTAGGAGGTGAAAATAGCAGTGCTTATATGGATTTTGAATTTCTGCAATCACCAATGACTTTAACTTCTACCGGATTTTCAACTTCGGCATCTTATTTAACAGGAGGCCGAACAGATGGTGATTTTATTTTAACGGTATATTTTGAAAATGGTATTGCCAAATTCGACATCCAAAGTTGGCAAAACGATGGAGGCGTTTGGAAATACGTATCGATTTATTCATATCTTCCCCCTAACGCTGTATATGCCGCAGGAAATACTGTGCCAGTTTCTGTGCCTTATACTGCATTTGGATTAACAACTTATAGCAATAACACATTTATTGAATCGGCCGTAGATTTAACAGCAGTATTGCAAGATATTGATCCATGTGCCGATATTTTGGTAAAGACCATTTTTGTTAAATCTAAAACGTCTACATCTTCCAGCGCACAACTTAAAGATTTTTTTGAACCTCTTCAGGTTGATTTTCATCTTGTCACCCCGGGAGGTTCTGTTAGCGGAGGCGGCGCAATATGTTCAGGAGAAACAAGCGGTTTACTCGAGTTGTCCAATCACATTGGCACAGTGGTTAAATGGCAAAGTTCCGTAGATCCATTTAATAATTGGACTGATATTGTCAATACTTCAACAACATATACATCCGAGCCATTAACTGAAACTACTAAATTCAGGGCGGTTGTTACTGGTATATGCGGGGAAGTTGAATCAGATCCTGCAACGGTTACTGTGAACCCATTACCATTAGGAACTAATAAAACTTTAACAATTGATAGTGGAGATACTTTAAATGAAAACATTGCTAGTAATGTTAATATTTCCGGATCAATTTATTCTTGGCAAGCTGGGGATAATACTAATATTATTGGTGAAACTACAACCCTAAGCTCTGCATCAAGTATTACAGATACGTTGACAAATTTAACTGGATCAATTCAGGATGTTATTTATACAATTACTCCGACTTCTCCTTTTGGTTGTGTTGGCAACTCCTTTACGATTACAGTGCATGTGAATCCTAAATTACCAACAATAAGTATTAATGATCAACTGAATGTAAATGAAGGGTCTGTTGCTAATTTTACGGTTATTTTAAGTAATACCTACATTTATTCTGTAACATTTACAGTTAATACCCAGGATGGAACAGCTGTTGCTCCTGGAGATTATGTTCCTATTTCAGGAGCAAATTACTCAATTCCTGCAGGACAAACGACTGTAAATATTCCTGTAACAATTAATAATGATAATATTTATGAAACTACTGATGAAACTTACCAAGTCGTTTTATCGAATGTTAAAATTACAACTACTAATATTGATATAACGACTACAGACTTAATTGGTGATGGTTCAATAGTAAATACGACAACTGCACCAGTTGTAAGTATTGTTTCTACCACTCAAGCGAGCGAACCAAATAATGATGGATTATTTGCCGTTAATTTAACAGATCCAGTTAGTGTTCCAACAACAGTTACCTATACGATAACAGGAACGGCAAACAATGGAGTAGATTACCAAACAATTACAAGTACATTAGTGATTCCTGCATTATCTACCAGTGTTACAATACCTGTGATAGTTATAGATGACAATATAATAGAAGCAACCGAAACTGTTATCATAACACTTATTAGCACAAATACTTTAGTAACTGTAGATCCGACCAAAAATATCGCAACAGTCACTATTTTGGACAACGACGGCGGAAGTGAAAATGGAATCTCAATCAACGATATAACCGTAAATGAAG
>JAVVEF010000133.1:0-6798 GCA_032251275.1 Lutibacter sp. | reverse complement strand
TTAGAAGTAAATTTTTTACAAAAGAAAGGCTCCTGTAAATTTGCAGGAGCCTTTCTTTATATTTTCTGTCAATTTTAAAAAATATCATGGAAGGCTATTTTCATGATATTTTATGTCAACTATTTCAAGCTTTAACCAGGTCCAATCGCCTTCATCCAACATCCATGTCGCTTTCATTTTTGAAGGAACTTTAATTCCTCCAAATGTGGCAGAGTCATCAACAGTCAACACCCAAGGATATCGTTTTGAGTCGGGTTCATTTCCTTTATATCTCAATGCAATAAATTTTATAAAGTCGCCCTTTTCATTGAAATAAAAGGTTCCACTTCCGCTGGTTCCCATATAATTCATGGTTGCTTTTGCCGATAAATCATCAATTTTTTCCCAAGTTACATAAGGACTCAAGGCCAATGAAGGCAACCAAACCATTTCACCCAGGTATCGCTGCATCGAACTTTCATCTAACTTTTTGCCGCTCTCATTTACAATAGGAATTAAGGAATTCACTTTAATCAGCATTTCGCCTTTGCCATCAATAAATTTATCACGTCCCTTTATGTTGATAATATACATCATATCCAATGTTACCGTCCAAATAAATGCCGGATTTTCAATAGTCGAATATTGCAGTGCTTCGGCAGCATAAAAATCTTTTTGATCGGGTTTCAGTTTCATAAGTGCTTTTTGTTTTACCCAAGCCAATTTTATTTCGGATTTTCCAATAATTCCTGTGGATTTAATCCATTTTTGAACAGGAGCTGGCAAAGTTGAAATATCCTGTAAGGTTATAATTTTTGATGGATTGTTAAAGACAGTCGATAAAATTTGGGTTGTTTCAAGCGCAACCATTTTATTGAAATTGACTGAAGCAATGGAAATTAAAACGCTCAGTAAAATAATTAGGTTTGGAATTGAACCGAATTTTGCGTCTTTCCAAAACCAGACAATCAGCAATTGTGACAGAATTACTGCCACCAAACCAAACAACCAAGCATTTTTGTTGCCGACAAAATAGGCAATCCCATAAATGATAAAAAGTACGGTGCACAATAGCCACAAAATCCCCAAAGGTTTTGAAATAGGCGAGGTCATTTCTTTTATGTCACTTATTCCGAAGGCTTTAACAAAGCCCAATAAATGAATAAGCCCATGAATAATAATGACTATTAAAAAAACAACTCGCATAACTCACCATGTTTTCCGTGAATGTCCAATAATTTTATTAAAATTTTTATGGCACAAAATCAATTGTTAAAATGCCAAATGCTTTACGCTACCTTAAATTTAATCATAAATTTTTAGGTGGTGTTGGTAAATAATCTTTTATTTAAAATGCAATTTCATTCCTTCGTGCGAAGCTATGAAGCCTAAATTTTCATAAAATTTGATGGCGCTTGGCCGTTTTTTATCACTGGTCAATTGCAATAAATGCGCATTTCTGTTTTTAGCCCTTTCAATGGCCCATTCTAACATTTTTTTTCCGATGCCTTGTGCGGTTAAATCTTCCCGAACAAAAACGTTTTCAATTTGTGCCCTTAATTTTCCTTGATAAGACAAATACGGAATAAAAGTCAGTTGAAAAGTTCCAATAATTTCTGGGTCATTTTCTTTTTCTACGACCATCAATTCCTGATTTGGATCTTTGTTTATGATTTCAAATGCAGCGTAATAACTTTCAGGCAAAAATTCCTGATAGTTTTCCCTTAATTTACCCAATGTGTCATTTGCCAACATTTTTACGATAAACGGTACGTCATTTTTTGTTGCGCTGCGGAAAATCATTATTTTATAGTCATAAGTATTAAACGTACCAAAATGGTTTATGAAATTTGATTTTTAAGATGCACATCCATTTGAGGGAATGGGATATTAAGGTTGTAATTCCCGAATTTTTTATAAATTTTTTCGTTCATATCAAAAAACACACCCCAATAATCTGGCGCATTTACCCAACATCTAACTGCAAAATTAACCGAGCTGTCACCAAATTCCGAGAGTCCAATAAAACTTTCCGGTTCTTTTAGGATCCTTGTGTCTTCCGCGATAAAATCATTGATTGCCTTTTTGAAATTTTCCATATCATCGCCATATGCGATTCCAAATTTCCAGTCAACTCTTCGCAAAGGTTCTATGGAAAAATTTGTTAAAGAACCGGATGATAGCGGACCGTTTGGAATGATAATGACTTTATTGTCTACCGTATTCAATATGGTATTAAAAATACTTATTTCTTTAACAGTGCCCATATAACCTTGGGCTTCAATAAAATCGCCAACATTAAATGGCCTTAAAACCAATAATACTACGCCACCTGCAAAATTTTGAAGGGTTCCAGACAATGCCAATCCAACTGCCAAACCCATAGCACCAAGAATTGCTATAAAAGAGGTCATTTGAATTCCGATCATTCCCATAACGCTAATGACGACCAGAATTTTAAATAGCGTCCCGATAAATCCTTTCACAAAAGGGATTAGTGATGGGCTGATTTCTCTCTTCACCAATATTTTCCCTACACTTTTGGTAAGCAGGTTCGAGACCCATAATCCGATAATAAGAACAATGATCGCTCCTACAACTTTTGGTCCCCATTCCAAACTCAGATTAACAATTTTGTCAAAAATTTCTCTTGATTCAATACTTTGTTCATTCATAATATGCCTTCGTTTTTAATTTTTATTTTTCAAATTAATCTATTTTTCAAGTACTGGATTCAATACTTTCCATACATTATTGGCTAAAATTTTCTGTCCTTCGTCAGTGGGATGAATGCCGTCTGGTTGGTTTAATTCAGGGATGCCGCCAACATCTTTCAATAAAAAGGGAACCAATTCCAAGTTATTTTTTTTGGCAAGGTCAGGGAATATGTTTCTGAATTCTGAAGTATATGCTTCACCCATATTGGGAGGAATTTCCATTCCCACCAAAACAATTTTTGTGTCCGGATTTTTTTCTTTTACAATATCAATAATCGCCTGCAGGTTGCTTTTGGTTTCTGTTAAAGGAACACCGCGAAGGCCGTCATTGGCGCCCAGCTCTAAGACAAAAATATCCACCTTCTGATTTAGTACCCAGTTGATTCTGTTTTTTCCTCCAGCCGTTGTTTCTCCGCTCAATCCGGCATTTACAACTTCATAAGGAAGGTTTAAGGAATCTATTTTTTCCTGAATGACTGCCGGAAATGCGTCATTTGGATCCAATCCCATTCCAGCAGTCAGGCTGGTTCCAAAGAAAAGAATCACTTTTTTGTCTTCGGTATTTTGTTTTTTAGCTTCTTCAACAGTGGTGTCTTTTGCATTGGTTTCTTTTTTATTTTCAGCGCTTTTTCCGCAGGAAACACAAAAGATACTTATCAAAGAATAACAAAATATTAACAGGATTCGCATATCTTTAAGCTTTAAATTTAAAATCATTTCTGTAATTTGCCTTCTTTTTGAAAAATGAAAAAAGACAACACTATGACAAAGATATTAAACATTCAGAACTTAGAGAAAACATATTCCAGCGGTTCCAAAAAATTAACTGTCCTTCATGATATTTCCTTTGGTATAGAAGAAGGCGCAACCTTTTCTATTGTAGGTCCGTCAGGAAGCGGAAAAACGACTTTGTTGGGTCTTTGCGCCGGACTTGACCATGCAGATTCGGGAACTATAGAATTGTGCGGCATTCAATTAAATGCCTTAAGCGAAGACGAACGCGCTTTATTGAGAAATAAAAATGTAGGGTTTGTTTTTCAGGATTTTCAATTGCTGCCAACCCTTACCGCACTTGAAAATGTTGCAGTACCGTTGGAACTTCAGGGCGATAAAAATGCCGCTAAAATTGGCATGGAATTGTTGGAAAAAGTTGGGCTGGCAGATCGTTCCCACCATTATCCATCGCAACTTTCAGGAGGAGAACAGCAAAGGGTGGCTGTTGCCAGGGCATTTTCTAACAAGCCTGCGATATTGTTTGCCGATGAACCTACCGGAAATCTGGATGCTCAAACTGGCGAAAAAGTGGTGGAATTGCTTTTCAATCTTAATAAAGAACTGGGAACTACGCTTGTTATTGTTACGCACGATATTGAATTGGCGCAAAAAACCCAACATATTCTCCGATTAAAAGGCGGTAAAATTGTTGAAAATCAAACGGTTGGGCTATGACAAACAACAACAAAGAAGCTTCGTCAAAAGCATCTTTTCAATGGCTTGTGAAAATGGCGTGGCGTGACGGAAAAGCGAGCAGCAGAAAATTGGTGCTTTTTATGGCCTCAATTGTTTTGGGTATCGCCGCCGTGGTTTCCATACAGTCATTTGGGGAAACCTTAAAAGACAGTATCGCATTGCAGTCCAAAGCCTTAATGGGTGCCGATTTTAAAATAGACAGCAACCAGCCGCCAAATGAAAAAGTTGCACAAATAATTGATTCTTTGGGCGGCGCAGATGCAAAGGAAATTAGTTTTTCTTCTATGGCTGCTTTTCCAAAAACGGGTGCAGCCAAATTGGTTCAGGTGAGGGGAATAGAAGAAGGGTTTCCCTTTTACGGATTGTTGGAAACAGAACCTGTTTCGGCAGAAAACCAATACCAAAAACAAGATGCCGCTTTGGTTGATGCAACGTTGCTATTGCAATTGGGTTTGCAGGCAGGCGACAGCATCAAAATCGGAGAAATTACGCTGCCTATTGCGGGCGCCTTAAAAGGGGCGCCGGGAAGTAATGCTATTTTTAGTTCCATTGCCCCGCCGATAATTATTCCTTATCGCCTGATTGCAGAAACCAGACTTGTTCAAACTGGCAGCCGCATTAATTATGATTTTTATTTTATGGCTGCGCCAACGATGAATTTGGAACAATTGGAAAAAAAACTTGGCGCAGTTATCGACTTACAAGATGCCGACCTAGATACCCATATTTCCACCAGTGAACGACTGGGTCGCAGGTATGATAATTTTGGCAAATTTCTTAATTTGGTGGCTTTTATCGCCTTATTGTTGGGCTGTGTTGGCATTGCCAGCGCCATCAATATTTATGTCAAACAAAAATTACGTGCTGTAGCGGTGCTTAAATGTTTGGGCGCCACAAAAAAACAAACGTTTCTTGTTTATTTGCTGCAAATTTCCGGAATAGGTTTTTTAGGCGGACTTATCGGAACCGTTCTTGGCTTGCTGCTTCAGCAGTTGTTTCCATTATTATTGGGTGATCTTTTGCCGGTTGATGTGGAAATGAATTTTTCTCCACAGGTTATCTTAATGGGTTTGTTGTTGGGCGTTTTTATGTCGGTTTTATTTGCTTTATACCCTTTAATGGGTACGTTGTATGTTTCTCCACTTCAAGCATTAAGGGTTCAGGAAGAAGACAGTCCGAGATCCAAAAAAGCCGGAATTATAGTGCTGTTGGGTATTTTTTTGTTCATTTTTATTTTTTCATTTTGGCTGTTAAAGGATTGGCGGTATTCACTTGCTTTTGTGGGCGGTATTTTAATCACCTTTTCAGTATTGGCAAGTATTGCCAACTTATTTATGAAAAGTATCAAAAAATATTTTCCAACTTCTTGGGGTTTTGTAGCTCGCCAAAGTTTATCAAACTTATTCAGACCCCAAAACCAAACGCTGATTTTGGTATTGGCCATAGGCGTGGGCACCTTTTTAATCAGTACCTTATATTTTACCAAAGATGTGTTGTTGGCTCAGGCATCTTTGGAATCAAATGCCAATAACCCAAATATGATTTTATTGGATGTGCAGACGGAACAAAAAGATTCAGTTGTCAAAATCATCACAAGTAATGGTTTGCCGGTAATGGACAATATGCCCATTGTGACGATGCGGTTGCAGAGCATAAAAGGAAAATCGGTGAATGAAATAAGGCAAGATTCCGCCTCAACAATAAGACGGTGGATTTTGAACCACGAATTTCGTGTTTCTTACCGCGATGCGCTTACGGCTTCTGAAAAACTGACAGCCGGCGAGTGGACGCCAGAAGTATCCAATACCGAGCTTGTACCCATTTCCATTAGCGATAATTTTGCTGAAGATGCCAAAGTTACCGCTGGCGATAACATCACTTTCAACGTGCAAGGCGTATTGCTAAACACGGTTGTTGGAAGTATCCGCGCGGTAGATTGGGCGCAAATGCAAATGAATTTTACCATTATATTTCCTAAAGGTGTGTTGGAAAAAGCCCCACAATTTCGAGTGCTTTCCACCAATGTGTCCAATGAATTGGCTTCCGCAGAACTGCAGCAGGAATTGGTAAAAAACTTTCCCAATGTATCTATTATCGATTTAAGGCAAGTGCTTACGGTGATTGAAAAATTGCTCGATAAAATTTCCTGGCTCATCAATTTTATGGCATTTTTCAGTATTCTTACGGGAATTATGGTGTTGTTGGGTGCCGTAAAAACAAGCAAATACCAACGAATCAGAGAAAGTGTTCTTTTAAGAACGCTTGGCGCCAGAAGCAACCAAATTCTTAAAATAACCGCTTTGGAATACCTATATCTTGGTGTTTTGGGTTCGTTATCGGGAATTTTATTGTCTTTGCTAAGCAGTCAACTATTGGCATGGTTGGTTTTTGATACGCCATTTATTCCATCCTTAATTCCGTTTTTTGTGTTACTGCCCGGAATTACCTTTTTGGTAATGGCAATTGGGTTGGGAAATAGCAAAGGAGTGATAAAAAGTCCGCCGTTGGAAGTGCTTCGAAAAGAAGTAAGGTGATGTTAAATTTAAAATGATATTTGGCTCAACAATTTGCGTTAGGCCTGACTTCCGCAATTTTCTAAAGCTATTGATATTGGGCGCTATTAACTAATTGA
>JAVVEF010000132.1:0-6819 GCA_032251275.1 Lutibacter sp. | reverse complement strand
TTTTCCATACATCAAAGATACTAAATTTTTACTAAATATTGTCGCTAGGTTAATAGAATACGCAAAGAAAAAAATGATGATTTAAAATGAGCCAACGGGATAATTATTGAATTGGAAATTAGGAAGATCTTAATTGACAGAAGTGCCGAATGAAATAGCAAGTCTTTGCGATCTTTAAGGAAACTTTGCGCCCTTGCGGTTAAAGAAAGCACTTTTCTGCAATTTTCAAAAACATAACCAAATAAAATAAACGGAAATGACAAACAAAACCAATGTTTTGGAGGAATGGTTATTTATTATTACGCTTCTTTTAAATGAAGCAATCGGGTTAATTTTATGGACAAATCGAGTAAAATTATTTTAGCGCTTCCATTTCGTTCTATGTGATAAATGGCTTCATTTAATTCTTTGTCTATTTCAATAATATTGCCGCTATGCACAAAAGGCGCGAACTTTTCCAGATTGAAATTGGGTGTTTTCGGTTGTAAAAATACCAGTGATTCCGCATTGTAATTCAGCAATAATGCCTGCCTGAAAAATTGCAGGCAGTAATTTAAAAAACGTTTTTGGGTTTCCCTTCCGGTTTTTGAAATGGTGTCGCTCCACCCGATGAGTTCTTGAATAACCGCAGCGTTCCCTTTTGCCTTAAAGGCGGCTCTTACCCAAATGATAAACCATTGTTCAAATTGTTCGTCCGATGTGTCGTTGTGCAATAAATGCAGCGCTTTGTTAAAATCACCATCAGCCTGAATGGCAATTTGTTTTGCAATTGGCGGGTCGGTTCCTTCAATTTCAATCAAGCCTTTTACGATGTCATTTTCCGATAATAAAGGAAAATGCAAAACCTGGCAGCGCGATTTTATGGTGGAGATAATTTGATCTTCGTTTTCAGCAATTAAAATAAATACCGTTTTTTCAGGAGGTTCTTCCAGCAGTTTCAACAATTTATTTGCTGCGGAAGCATTCATTTTGTCGGCCATCCAGATAATCATAATTTTATAACCGCCTTCGTATGATTTCAGTTTTAATGCTTTTACAATTTCTTCGGCCTCGTCAACGCCAATTTGGCCTTGTTTATTTTCAACGCCAACTGATTGCAGCCACTCAAACAAATTTCCGTAGGGATTTAACGTTACAAAACTCCGCCATTCGTCCAAAAATAAATTGCTTACCGGCCTGCTTTTTACCGTTTCATTGGTTGCCGTCGGAAACGCAAAATGCAAATCGGGATGCATTAATTTTGAACATCTTATTTTGCATGAATCCTCATCATTGCTGCCTTTGCATAAAATATATTGGGCATAGGCAATGGCAATCGGCAAAGTTCCCGTGCCTTCTTTGCCAATAAATAGTTGCGCATGGGAAATCCGCCCGTTATCAGTCGATTTCATCAGGTGATTTTTCAAATGCGTCTGTCCTAAAATTTCTGAAAATTCCATTGAAGCGAAAGTAAAACTTTTTTCTTTTTTTAAATCTTTTCCAAACCCAATCTTTTAATTTTTTCCTATCCCTAACATCCCGTTCTAAAAACGGGACAGGCTTTTCCGAAGCAAAGGGAGTTTTATTAAGTGAGCAGAAATAAAGTTTGATCAGCCTTTAACTTTTGTAAATTCTCCCTTCGAGCCTGCCTGCCGGCGAGGCAGGCTCGAAGGCTTAATAATCCGAGTCTTTTGGGTACTTCACCATAAATTCTTCCGCTTTCTCCACCATTTTGATACATCCGCAGAAAAAAGGAACACGCTGGTGCAACTCGGTTGGTTTTATGTCTAAAATCCTTCTGTAACCGTCACTTGCTTTTCCGTTGGCTTGTTCAGCCAAAAATGCCATAGGATTGCATTCGTACAACAACCGCAATTTTCCTTTTGGCCCGATAGAGCTTGTCGGATAAATATAAATACCGCCTTTGATCATATTTCTGTGAAAATCGGAAACCAAAGAACCAATATAACGCGAAGTATAAGGCCTGTCTTCTTTTTCTTCCTGGCAATATTTTAAATAATCTTTTACGCCTTGCGGAAAGTGCACGTAATTTCCTTCATTGATGGAATAAATTTTTCCGATATCCGGAAATCTCATATTTGGGTGCGATAAATAAAAGGAGCCAATTGCCGGATTCAACGTAAATCCGTTAACGCCGTGTCCGGAAGTGTAAACCAGCATTGTTGAGGTGCCGTAAACTACGTAACCCGCAGCAACCTGCTGATTGCCACGTTGCAAAAAATCTATCTTTTCAACAGGCGTTCCAATTGGTGTAACGCGTCGGTAAATGGAAAAAATGGTGCCCACAGAAACATTTACGTCAATATTGGAAGAACCGTCCAACGGATCCATTAACACAATATATTTGTTTTCATTGGTGCCGTGTTTTCCTTTTACGGTAACAAAATCATCCTCTTCTTCACTGGCAATTCCACAAACAATTTCTCTGTTGATGAGCGTTTGCATAAACACCTCATTCGCAAAAACATCTAATTTTTGTTGGTCTTCACCCTGAATGTTAATATCTCCGGCATTTCCCAAAATATCAACCAATCCAGCTTTGTTTACCTTATAATTCACAACTTTTGCCGCCAATTTAATGGAGCTTATCAATCGCGTAAATTCTCCGGAAGTAGATTTATAATGTTTCTGATTTTCAATAATAAACTCTCCTAAGGTAAGGTTGTTATTTTTCATTGGCGCGAGCTTTGTTTGTTTACGCAAATATCGAAAAAATTATTTTTAAAAAGACCTTTGTTTTGAGATACTTTGGATAAAGATTTTTTACTTTAGCCAATACCATATAAAATTAAAATGAAAGATGAATTTTAGCATTAGGGAAGGAAATATAGAAGATATGCCATCGGTTTTAAACTTAATAAAAGAATTGGCTCATTTTGAAAAAGAGGCTGATGCCGTTGTAATTACAGTAGCCGACTTAGAAAAAGACGGATTTGGAAATTATCCATTGTTTAAAACTTTTGTTGCTGAAGTTGATAAAGAAATTGTTGGAATGGCGCTCTTTTATCCAAGATATTCCACCTGGAAAGGACCAACCATTCATTTGGAAGATTTAATCGTCAAAAAAAATAAAAGAGGATTGAATATTGGAAGCGCCTTGTACAAAAAAGTGATTGAATACGGCCATAATTTGGGCGTAAAAAGAATGGAATGGGTGGTTTTGGATTGGAATACTCCGGCCATAGAATTTTATAAAAAAACCGGAGCGCACATTTTAGATGATTGGAAAACGGTTCAAATGGATGAACTTGCCATAAAAAATTATTTGGAAACTTTATGAAAATTTACAAGTTTGGAGGCGCCTCTGTAAAAGATGCGGAAGGCATAAAAAATGTGGTGCGTGTTTTAAGAAACGAAGGGTTTAAAAATACGCTCATTGTCATTTCCGCAATGGGCAAAATGACTAACGCTTTCGAAAAAATAATCAATTCTTATCATCATAAAACCGATGATTTACAGCAACATATTGAATTCGTTAAGGATTATCATTCAACAATTATAAATGCATTGTTTGAAAATAATAAAAATGTTGTTTTTAGCGAAGTTGAGGCTGTTTTTGAGGAACTAAATAAATTTTTAATAAGTAACAAATCAATCGACTATAATTTTATTTACGACCAAATTGTTGGGGTTGGCGAATTGCTTTCAACAAAAATTGTAAGCGCTTATTTAAATGAAATTGGCATCGAAAACCAATGGATTGATGTGCGAGATTACCTAAAAACCGATGACAGTTACCGGGATGCTTATGTAAATTGGGAACTAACTTCCAAAAATATTTCAAACTTAAATCCCAATAAATTATATATTACCCAAGGGTTTTTGGGCGAAGATGCGCAGGGAAATACCACAACTTTGGGCCGAGAAGGCTCCGATTATACCGCCGCCATATTTGCGCATTGCCTAAATGCCAAAAGCTTGACCATTTGGAAAGATGTTGACGGTGTGCTAAATGCCGATCCTCGTTATTTTGAAAACGCACAATTGCTGCATCAAATCTCTTACAGCGAAGCCATCGAAATGGCGTTTTATGGCGCTTCGGTAATTCATCCAAAAACCTTGAAACCGCTTGAAAACAAAATTATTCCGTTGTATGTCCGTTCCTTTTATAACTTGGAATTAAACGGGACAACTGTAGGAAAAGGATCCGATTTAATTCCTGAAATACCGTGTTTTATATTGAAAGAAAATCAAATTTTGGTCTCAATTTCCGCTTTGGATTTTTCTTTTATGGTTGAATTTAACCTGAGTGATATCTTCAGCATTTTACACAACAATAAGCTGAAAGTAAATTTAATCCAGAATTCAGCCATCAGTTTTTCGGTATGTATTGAAGATAAATTCAACAATTTTGAATATTTTTTGACAGAACTGAAGTCGAAATACAAAGTGTCTTTTACAGAAAATGTTTCGTTATACACCATAAGGCACGCCACCGAAAAAGCCATTGATGCAATTGAACAAAAAGGTGAAGTGCTTTTAAAACAGGCAACAAAAGGAACCGTGCAGCTTGTTATGAGATAAAAATAAACAATTTTAGGCCGATAAAATGAGTGCCAATACCAAAGCCAAATCCCCGGCATCTGATAATATAAGTCGTCTTATGAAAAAAAATTACGTATTTTTGTAACCCCCTAAAATTAACTAATTATACTTGAATGAGTTTAGTAACGGCTAAAGAAGTTGCAAAAGTAATTAACCTGGATAAGTACGGATTTATAGGCACTTTTTTTGGCTGGACTTTAATGAAAGTGCTGCGCATTTCAACCATCAACAAAATTTACAACAAACACAAGGATTTAAAAGATTTGGAATTTTTTACGGCACTGCTGGACGATTTGCAAATTAATTTTGAAATTCCTGAAGAAGATTTAAGACGAATTCCAAAAACTGGCGCTTTTATTACCGTTTCCAACCATCCGCTTGGAGGCATAGACGGTATTTTATTGTTAAAATTATTGATTGAAAAACGCCCTGATTATAAAATAATCGCAAACTTTTTACTGCAGCGAATTGAGCCGATGAAGCCTTTTATTATGCCTGTAAATCCTTTTGAAGACAGGAAAGACAAAAGATCGAGCGTCGCCGGTTTAAAAAATGCCTTGGAACATTTAAAAGACGGTAATGCCTTGGGTGTTTTCCCGGCTGGGGAAGTTTCAACCTATAAAGACGGAAAATTAATAGTGGACAAACCTTGGGAGGAAAGCGCCATTAAATTAATTCAAAAAGCGCAAGTTCCGGTTATTCCCATTTATTTTCATGCGAAAAACAGCAAGTTCTTCTATCTTCTTTCTAAACTGAATTCCAAATTGCGCACCGCCAAATTACCTTCCGAAGTGTTGTCGCAAAAAGGCCGCGTGATTAAAGTCAGGATTGGAAATCCGATATCTGTAAAGGATCAGGAAGAATTTGATAACACACAGGATTTTTGCGATTTCATTCGTAAAAAAACATATATGTTGGCAAACCCTTTTGCGAAAGAGCCTATAAAATTAAAGGCGCCGTCCTTAAAAATGCAAAAGCCGCCGAAAAAAATTGTGAGCCAGAAAAATGTTGACAAAATGATTTTGGAAGTTGAAGCCTTAAGAAATAATGAAGGGCGTTTGCTTAAAAGCAAAAACTATGAAGTGTTTTTTGCATTAAGCAAACAAATTCCGAATATCACTTTTGAAATTGGACGCTTGCGTGAAATTACTTTTAGGGAAGTTGGTGAAGGCACCAATGAATCGATAGATTTAGACGCTTTTGACGGGTATTATCACCATTTATTTTTATGGGACAACGAAGCCAATAAAGTTGCCGGTGCTTACCGAATGGGCTTGGGAAATAATATTTATAAAAAGCATGGCATTGAAGGTTTTTATGTATATACTTTATTCAAATTTGAACCTGAATTGTACCCAATGATGGAAAATTCCATTGAAATGGGACGTGCTTTTGTGATTAAAGAATACCAACAAAAACCGATGCCTTTGTTTTTACTGTGGAAAGGAATTGTACATATTACCTTAAGATATCCAGAGTATAAATATTTAATTGGCGGCGTTAGCATCAGCAATAAGTTTTCAAATTTCTCCAAATCATTGATGATTGAGTTTATGAAATCCCATTATTACGACCCTTATGTTGCACAGTATATTCATCCTAAAAAGGAATATAAAGTTAAATTAAAGGATGCCGACAAAGATTTTGTTTTTGACGCTACAAAATCTGATATGAACAAATTTGACAAAATCATTGATGAAATTGAACCAGGTTCATTGAGAATTCCGGTATTGATTAAAAAATATGTGAAGCAAAATGCCAGATTGGTGGCTTTTAACGTCGATCCGAAGTTTAACAATGCCATTGACGGTTTGATGTATATCAGAATCGCAGATATCCCCGAAAGCACCGTAAAGCCGGTTATGGAAGAACTGCAGGCCGAACTGGAAAAATCACTTGAAAACGAGCATAAAGAACAAGAAACTTCTTTAGGTTCCCTATAATTTTAAAACCACGCTTTTTTGTTGGTTTGGTATGTATATATAAATTCTTCATCGGTTTTTGCAAGGTAAACGATCCCTTCAACCAATCCTATAATACTGGTTATCGCACCGCCAATTCCACAGGTTACCACCGTAATTGCCAATAAAATGATGCCTTCGTTTGTGTAACCGAGCACAAATTTATGGATACCGAATACGCCCAATAAAATTCCCAACACACCTGCCAAAACCCTCTTACTTTTCTGTCTGCTTTTTGGGATTACATTCCCGTTATCGTCTAATACATCCATATTTTTATTTTTAATAATTAGGGCTTGCTGAAAAAGTAAAA
>JAVVEF010000131.1:0-6963 GCA_032251275.1 Lutibacter sp. | reverse complement strand
TTTTTTTTTGCTAATTTACTAATTCCACAACATTCGTGGTAGAACCAAAAAATTATAACCCTAAAAATGGGTTCACTTATTTGCAACCCATATAATATGATCTGGAATACAATGATTTGGCCAATTTATATTTACAACAGCATTTGCCTAAACGATAATAAAATCCAAGGAAAAAATTATAAAAAACCAATTGAATCAAAATATATTTAGCCGCAAAAAATACGCATAGAAAAAACGCAAGGGGCAATTTTGTTTTGGTTAACATTTTAATTATTTTAAAAATCGTAATTCAAAAATCGTAATTCAATTTGCGTTAGGGATTGAAGTGAAAATCCTTTTTTGAAGCTCTTTTAGCTTCAAAAAAGATTGTAACGAAAAGCCCGACCCGCAGGGTAATGCCCAAATAGAAATTACTGTTTTACTAAAATTAAAGCAATGATTTTAATTTTATAATTGTTTATGATTTTGGCATTTAAAAAAATTATATAACTTTAGCCTATGAAAACACTACTGCTAAAAAAATTAGAACTTTTGTGCGTTGTCCTGCTCATTTCGAGCGTGATGCATTCCCAAAATACCCAATTGAAAAAATTCAATTCAACCGAATTGAATGAAGAGCGTTATTTGAAAATTTATGTTCCGCCGGGTTATAAAAGCGATGAAGCAAAACTATATCCGCTTACCATTGTGCTGGATGCCGAATATTTATTTGATGTTTATGTGGGAAATTCCATCCTTTTTTCGGCAAAAGAAAAAGCGCCGGAGCAAATTATTGTGGGAATCAACCAAAATCAGTACAATGAGCGCATTAGGGATTGCGGTTATTCAAAGGAAAATAGTTTGCCTACAGCAAACAGTGAGGCTTTTTACCGATTTATCAGGAGCGAATTGCTTGATTATTTAGAGGAGAATTACAGACTTTCTCCATTTAAAACAATTGTAGGCAACACATTGACAGGAAATTTTATCAATTATTTTTTAATAGAAGATGACCCCGGTTTTAATGCATTTGTGGCCATTAATCCGTATTATGCTACCGATATGCCTGCCATGATTCATCAAAAAATTCCATCCTTAAAAAACGAAAACCGCTATTATTATTTGTCTGGAGGCTCGTACCTTGCTAAAAACTGGAAAACTGCCATAAACGGCACAAATGAGCTGTTAAAAACAGCCAACAACCCAAAATTTAGGTATCATTACGAATTCTTCGAAAACAGCAATTCGGTGGCATCAATCGGACAAAGCATTCCAAGCGCTTTTGCCTTTATTTTTGATTTGTATTCGGCGATTTCAAAGGAAGAGTATGAAAAGAGCATCAAAGATCTTTCACCTGCGGATGCCATAGCCTATCTGGAAAATAAATATGTTGAAATCGACTACCTTTTCGGAAGTAATCTGAAAATACGGGAAAGCGATATTTTCACCATTGAATCCATTATTTTGGATAAAGAAAATGGAGATTATCTAAAGAATTTTGGCGAAATGATCAACAAACTTTATAAGGAATCTCCCATTGGGGATTATTATATCGGACGCTACTATGAAACCGGCGGGAAATTTAAACAAGCTTTGGATTATTACAAAAACGGTTATATGAAATTGCCAGAAGGCGACCCAAATGCCGATGGTTATTATGAAAATATTGAAAGGGTTCTTAAAAAAAGGGATGGAACGTATAAGGAGTAAAATTATATGTTATATGTTAAAAGTTGAAAGCCTAAAGCAGCTAAAAATAATGGTTTCAATCCAATAACGTATAACTTATAACAAATAACATTTAACTATTCCAACAAACTGTCCTTCTGACCAATTGACCAATCAGCTAATTTGATTCCTTCATCGGAAATGGTGATCAATTTTTGTCGGAACAATCCGCCAACGGCATTTTTAAACGCTTTTTTGCTCATTCCCAATTGGTATTTTATTTCTTCAGGTGCTGTTTTATCGTTCAATGGCAAAAAACCCTGATTTTCTTTAAGCGCCTTCAGCAGTTTAATTTCGTAGCTTACTATGGTTTGTTTAAAACCGATGGGCTGCAAACTAATGTCGAGCTTTTCGTCTTCCCTGATTTTTTTTATATAGCCGGTTAATTGCTGGCCTTCATGGATTTTTTGAAAAAGCTCGCTTTTGTACAGCAATCCTTCAAATTCGTGATTTACCATCACCGTAAAACCCAATGTGGTGGCTTTTACAACCAACAAATCTACCTTATCCCCTATTTTTAATTCATCCATGATTTACGCTTTTAAATTGTTGAAATATGCTTTTAATATCTGGTCATTTTCTAACCTTGGCGTGAAGATTTCCAACAATTTTGGAAGGCTGGAATCCTCATAAAAATTAGTAAGTTGTTGTTGTAATTCTTCTTCATCATTTGCCGTATTGTATTCAAAATGATACATGTTACACAAATGTTCCGCAGTTAAATGGTGTGGCGTTTCAAAATAATCCAACGCGCCCGATTGTTGCGGCCCCGGAATAAATCTGAAAATACCGCCTCCTCCGTTGTTGATTACGATAATCCTAAAATTGCTCGGTATGTAATTGTTCCACAGTGCATTGCTATCGTATACAAAACTGATGTCGCCCGAAATAAACAAGGTGTTTTCTTTAACGGCATACGCCGCCCCAATGGCAGTGCTTGTGCTTCCTTCAATGCCGCTTGTGCCGCGGTTGCAGAAAATCCGCCAGGTTTTGTTGCTGTCGAACAGCTGTGCATAGCGTATTATGGAACTGTTGCCCAATTGCAATTGTGTGTGGTTTGGAACGGTTTTTAAAATAATATCAAACACTTTTAAATCGGAAAAGGCGCAGGTTTCCATAAATTCCTGATGCTTTTGCAAACGGAATTCCTTTTTATGCAGCCAAAAATACTGGTAATTGCTTTCTTTTGATTTGGTCAAAAAGAAAAACTGGCTGAAAAACAATTGTGGCGATACTTTAAAATGATGTTCCAAACAATGAAAAGTGTCATACGCCCTTAAAGCATCGGCATGCCAATGGTGTTTTGGCTTGTAATTGCGCAGCTGTTCCTTAATTTTTTTAGAAACAATCATGCCGCCGATGGTCAGTAGAATGTCAGGTTTAAATTCCTTCAGTTCATCTTCCACAAAGGGAAAAATTAATTTATCTATACTGTTGATGAATTTCGGATGGGAAATGTTGGCGGTATTTTCGATTAACACCAATACCGATGGATCTTTTGCCAAATGTTCCAACTGGATTTGAAGCAATTCATCGGGAAATTGTTCGCCCATCAACACTATTTTTTTTGTGGAAGCATTCCAAATATCTGCGAATTTTTGAATCTCCTCCAACTCAAGTGGAATTTCCTTCAACAAAGATTTTTCTTCAACTATAACTTTTTCAACCTCATCTTCAATAATATTTTCCGATGTCATTTCATACAAAGGATCCTCAAAAGGCACGTTGATATGCACCGGACCCTTTTTTTCAATTGCTGTCAGTAGTGCTTTTTCAATCAATCTCCTATCATTTCCGCCGCCCAAGTTTGCGCTAAACAGAATATGATTTTCGAATACATTTTCCTGCCGAATCGTTTGTCCGTCCCCAACATCAATCAAATTTACCGGCCTGTCGGCCGAAATGATTACCAAAGGAATATTGCTGTAAAAAGCTTCGGCGATGGCTGGATAATAATTTAGCAAGGCCGAGCCCGATGTGCATACCAAAGCCACAGGTTTTCTGGTTTGCTGTGCAATTCCCAAAGCAAAAAAAGCAGCACTGCGCTCATCGACCACAGACAATATTTTGCTGTTTTTTGATCCGTTAAAACCAATAATCAGCGGTGCATTTCTTGAACCTGGAGATAATATGATGGTATTTATGGAATAATTTTCACAACTTTTTACAACCAGTTGCGCCAATTTATTTTTAGGAAATTCCCGCATGTACAATTACATTAATTTGCAAAGTTAAGCAAAGTTACGTTCATATTTTAGTGAATTTGCCCGACTTTTTTGGGAAGAATTTTAACTTTTTCTTTTTTAAATATTTAGTTTGAAAGCTTCTTGGCTTTATGAATGATTTGTTTGCAAATTGGCAAAATCAAGGTTCAACATCGAATTAAAAAACAACTATTTTTTAACGTTATTATTTAATAAATTCTTTTGCCTTGCGTTGTAAACGACAAGCCCTGTTGACCTGACGTTGAAATCATTATGGCCTCAAAAAAGGGTTCGTTGGTGTTTTTCTTAACCTTCCAGCCAAACAAAAAATTCGCGCCTGTTCCGCCTTCTTTGTCAATTTCATCAATTACAATTTCTGCAGTTTCCATAGGTGCAAGGAAAATTGGCTTTTTAAGATAAGACCTTATTTCTTTGCCAAGTGTATCAAAATATATTACTTTAAAAACATAAACAGTGTCCATTAAATTGATATTTCTCATACTTACCGTTGCTGTCAGGTCATGGGTTCTGTGCTCCGATTGGCTATATATTTGAGAATAAACGGCCAAATAGGTGTTTCCCGATGTCAGTGAATCATTTAGCTCAAAGTCGATGATCCTGTTTTCCCAATTTTCCTGGTGTATGGAACTAATGCCTTTCTTTTGGTCACAGGAATTTATTGTGAGCGCTAAAAATAATAGTAGAATAATTCGTGTCATATTCCTTGTAATTGCATCCTGTTGGATTTAACAAATATACATTTTTATCCCCTAAATTGACTACCTAAAACCAATCTTCGGCACGTTTTACAAACGTTTTTATACAAAACTTTGCTATTGCTACTTATAAAACAGTACTTTTTTCATCACCTCCGACTTAGAAACCGTTTCCTCCCACTCATTTTCAGGAATACTGTCCGCAGTGATTCCGCCGCCAACGTAAATGGAAACCAATGTGTTTTCCACATCCATACAGCGCAAATTCACAAATAAATTGGCGCTTTCATTGCTATTTAACTCACCCAAAAAACCGGAATAATATGCCCGGTTATAACCTTCATTTTCCATAATGAAAGTTGCGGCGACGTCTTTTGGCAATCCGCAAACTGCAGGCGTTGGGTGCAGGATGTTTATAAGGTTTTCGAGCGAATCTGCAGACTTCAATTTGCCTGAAATATCGGTTCTTATATGCACCAAATTTCCCGCCTGAACAGTAAATGGCGCGGTAATATCCAACGATTCAACAGATTCTTTTAAGTTTTTCGCCATAAAATCCGTCACATATTGCTGTTCCTGTATTTCTTTATTTTGCCAAACAACATCAACGGTTCCGTTATATTTTTGGGTTCCGGCCAAGGCCATAGTCGTAAATTTTCCTTTTTCAACGGTGAGCAATCTTTCGGGCGTTGCGCCCATCCACAAACCAATTTCAGGATGATACCACAAATACACAAAAGCATTTTTGTAGGCTTTCAGCATATTTTTAAAGGTATCCACAACTTTTAATTGATCAATTGTAAACGTTTCTTTTCGCGACAGAACAATTTTTTTAGCCTTGTTATTTTTGATGAAATCGATGGCGTTTTGGACTATTGCGATATGATGTTCTTTTAATACGTTGGGGTTTTCAACAGTGTCAAATATTGGTATTTCCGCTTGAATTTCATCGTTATCGAGCAGCGAAATGTCACGAATGTTTAACCTAAAGGAATCACATTCTTGAAAAGGAAAAAATATTTTTTTCTCCGTTGCATTATATGGCGCGAATACGAAACCCGCTTCCTTATAAGATTTCAACTCATTCAATACTTGCGTTCGCTGCACAAATACCGTCACCAAATTTTCGTCTGGTTTTCTGTACACCACAAATGGTGATTTAGAATCGCAAACATGTTCCAATTCAGTAAAAAAATTCGCTATTTCTTCTGACAATTGTTCTTGATTAAATGGTTATAAATGAAGTTATTTCGGCAAAATAATATTGGTAAGCCTGCAGGTTGAAATTAGTTTTCCGAAATCATCTTCTATCCTAATATCGATTAAATGCGTGGTTCGTCCTTTGTGAATAAATTTTGCCGTTGCGATGACATTTCCGCTTTTGGCGCTTCCCAGATGATTTGCTGAAAAAGAAATGCCCCGCACCATAAATTTATCGTTGTCGATTGCCAACATAGAAGCCGGACTGCCGACACTTTCAGCCAAAGCCATGGTGGCGCCGCCGTTTAAAACGCCATCGGGCTGAAAAACTGTTGTGTTTACGGGCATTTTTGCCACCAAATAATCATCGCCAACATCGGTGTAGGTGATGTGTAATGTTTCCATCAGCGTATCTTTGCACAAGGAATTCAATGTCTGCAATGTTTTTTCTTTCTGATTCATTGGTTGTTTTATGTAAAAATAAATTCTGCCAATTTTAAGGTTTTACGTTAAAATTAATTGTTTTTGGCTATTCTAAATGAAAATGTCGGATGGTAAAAATAAGAATTAAAACTTTAAATAGTACATTTGTATTTTAAAATCAGTTGAAAAAATGGCTTATAAAATCCGAGTAGTATTAGATGTTGAAAAAGACGTAATCAGGGATATACTTGTGAATGAATCCATTAATTTAGAAGATTTGCATTTTATTATTGCCAAATCATTTGGATTTCAGGGAGTTGAAATGGCATCTTTTTACCGCACCAATGAAGATTGGGAACAAGGAGAAGAAATTCCGCTTGTTGATATGTCGGATGATGGCACGGCACTTTGTATGCGCAACAGCTTATTGAAGGATGTTTTGGCAAAAGAAGGCGATAACCTGATTTATGTGTACGATTTTCTATCTATGTGGACATTTTTTGTTGAATTGTCCAAAATAGTTCCTTCTGATGAAAAAGACTTACCAAAAGTAATGATGTCTATTGGTGAAAAACCTGATAAAGCGCCCGAAAAGGAATTTACCGCTCAAGAAGATTTTGACGAATTGGATGAATTGGACGATGATGATTTTGAAAATCTGGATGAATTTGACTACGACAATTATTAAAAAAGTACTTAAAGTTAATAAATAT
>JAVVEF010000130.1:0-7125 GCA_032251275.1 Lutibacter sp. | reverse complement strand
CCAAATCTTAAATAAAGAAGTTCAGGACTTTATCAACGCTCATTTAAAATCGAATGTCACAAAACTGATTTTAAAAGGAAGTCCGTTTGAATCAGTTTCCATTCAGGAAATTGCAGAACAGATTTTGGCCAAAAACAGCTGTGAAAAAAAATTGCCAACCTGGTTCAATGCTAAAAATATTTACTATCCCAACAAATTAAACATTGAGCAAACCTCTTCAGAAATCACCGCCAACTATAAATCCGATTTGGTTTCAGGTGAAACTTTAATAGACATTACCGGCGGATTTGGCGTTGACGCTTACCTTTTTTTACAAAAAGTTACAAATATAACACATTGTGAAATTGCCGAGGAATTATCTGCAATGGTTTCCCATAATTTCAAACAGTTAAAGGTTAAAAATATCACCACATATCTCGGCGACGGAATTGAATTTCTGGAAAAATCCAAAGAAAAATTCGATTGGATTTACGCCGATCCTTCACGCAGAAATGATGCAAAAGAAAAAGTTTTTTTACTAGAGGACTGCTTGCCGAATATTCCTGAAAACCTGGATTTACTATTTCAAAAAACCGATTATATTTTACTGAAAGTCTCCCCTATTTTAGACCTCAAAAGTGCCGTCAATGAGTTAAATAACGTGAAAGAAATTCATGTGGTTGCCGTTGAAAATGAAGTAAAGGAATTGCTGTTTTTGTTGGAGAAAAATGACACGCAAAATATTGAAATTAAAACTATTAATTTCAACAAGGAAGAAATTCAATTATTTAATTTTAGCTTAAATGAAGAAGTTTCCGCAACTTATTCCGAGCCCAAAAAATACCTGTTTGAACCCAACGCGGGAATTTTAAAAGCAGGTGCTTTTCAACAAATATCAGCACTTTTAAAAATTGATAAATTGCATCAGCATTCACATTTATACACTTCAGATAATTTGATCGATTTCCCCGGAAGGCGTTTTGAAATAAAACATTGTATTTCTTACGACAAAAAGCTATTGTTAAAATTTATTCCCACAAAAAAAGCAAATATCACCACCCGAAATTTCCATGAAACCGTTGCTCAGATTCGGAAAAAAACAGGGTTAAAAGATGGTGGAAATCAGTACCTGTTTTTTACAACCGATGTTAACAACAAGCATTTGGTGCTTATTTGTGAGAAAGTGTAAAAGTTGTTTTAGCAAAAATCATTAAAATTTAGTATTTTTAGCCGTTTATACTCAATAAAATGGCAAATAAAAATATACGCTCGTTATCGTCAAGAAAGGAATTGGATGATAATTTGTTCGAAAATATCGCAGATTTATCACATAAAAACGCATCAAAGTCCGATTTTCAGGAACTGGCAAAAAGATTTATGATTGATGACTCCGTAGTAGCAGGTACCGCATCTTTTTACGATTTTACCAGAGAAAGCAATCGGAACAAAAAAATTCATGTATGCAGCGGAACGGCATGTATGGTTGCCAAAACACAAAATAAATTGCACCAGCAGTTAGAAAATCATTTTGACAAAGACGAAATAGGTCACGCTGCCTGCTTGGGCCGTTGCCATACCAACAATGCTTTTATGTACAATGAGAACACCTATTCTTCATCAAATGAAAAGGAACTTGAAAGTATCATTGAAAACAAAAAATATCAAGAAAATAAGTACAACATAAGCTGCAACACCACCCCAATTTTAACTTCAAAAATAGAAAATATTGAGGCCTTTTATCAATTGGCCCAAGTTTATAAAAACAATCCGCAACAGGTAATTCAAGAAATAAAAACGTCCAATTTACGCGGTCGTGGCGGTGCCGGATTCCCGTTTTGGTTTAAACTAGATGCTGTAATTAAAGAACCCTTCGACTCCGCTCAGGGTGACACCCAAAAATACATTGTTTGCAATGCCGATGAAGGTGATCCGGGCGCTTATTCTGATATGTATTTGATGGAACATCAGGCACATAAAGTGCTTTTCGGCATGTATATGGCAGGATTGACCGTTGGCGCAAATACCGGCGTTTTATACATCAGGGGAGAATATCCGGATTCGATTCGCATTGTTGGTGAAGCGATTGAATTTTTAAAGGAAAAAAATCTGATTGGCGATTTTAAATTCAAAATAATTCGCGGTCAAGGTTCTTATGTTTGCGGCGAGGAAACCGCTTTGCTGAGTTCTATAGAAGGATTGCGCCCGGAAGTTCGCGTTCGTCCGCCTTATCCCGCACAATACGGTTTGTTTGGAAAACCAACCGTTTTAAGCAATGTGGAAACGTTTGCCAACATTCATTGGATTTTAGAAAATGGCGGAGAAGCTTATTCAAAATTGGGCACAAAACAGTCGACGGGAACAAAACTGGTTTCATTAGACAGTTTTTTCAACACACCGGGAATGTATGAAATTGAAATGGGAACGCCCTTAAAAACGATTTTTGAGGTTTTTGGGAACGGATTTAAATCGGAAATAAAAGCATTTCAAATTGGCGGACCGTTGGGCGGCATTGTTCCTTTTGATAAAATTAGCGAGTTAACATTGGATTTTGAATCGTTGAACAGCAACGGGTTTTTATTGGGTCACGCAAGTGTTGTTTCCATTCCAAAGGATTTTCCTATGATTCAATTTTTGGAACATTTAATGGAATTCACTGCGGATGAATCCTGTGGAAAATGTTATCCGTGCCGTATCGGTTCTTTTAGAGGTATGGAAATGCTTCAAAAAGCGCAACATGAAAACTATAAAATTGACCGCCAGTTATTTGATGATTTATTGGAAACTCTTGAAATTGGGTCACTTTGCGCATTGGGCGGCGGAATTCCGTTGCCTGTAAAAAATGCATTGCAGTATTTTGAGGCCGAGTTAAAACAGTATTTTACTACAAACTAAACGACCATGAAAGCATTTATAAACAACATCGAACACGAATTTTTGCAAGGGGAAACCATGTTGGAATTTGTAAGAAGAATTGAAGAAAATAAAAATGCCATTCCAACCATGTGTCAGGATGACCGATTGGAAAATTTTGGATCTTGCAGGGTTTGTTCGGTGGAAGTGGCGCGTGAAAAAGACGGATTGACGAAAACTTTGGCTTCCTGCCACACCCCTATTTCTGAAGGATTGTATATTTATCCCAACACGGAAAAGATGAAACGCCTTCGCAAAAATATTGTAGAATTGGTGTTAACCGATTATCCTTCAGATAAAATTTTTCCTTCCGCAGAAAAAAAAGCAACGCCTTTTCAGGAAACCATTGCGCAAATCGGAATTCCGAATATTCGCTATCCGCAGGGAAAAAATCATTTAGACATTCAGCCAGATCGTGCACATCCTTATATAAAATCGGATTTATCACAGTGCATCAATTGTTTCAGATGCGTGAGAGCTTGTGAAGAAATTCAGGGAGAAATGATTTTGGGAATGTCGGGCCGCGGATTCGCTACCAACATTATCAAAGGTTTCGACACCACTTTTAACGAATCGGCCTGCGTTTCTTGCGGCGCCTGCGTACAAACTTGTCCGACCGAAGCATTGACCGATAAATATGAAACCAAAACCTTAATTCCGGATAAAACCGTGCGAACCACCTGCACCTATTGCGGTGTTGGCTGTCAGTTAGAAGTTGCGGTTATCGACGGAAAAATCAGGGGAATTCAGGCTCCGGAAACTGCTGAAGTAAATCAGGGACATACCTGTTTAAAAGGGCGTTTTGCTTTTCAGTTTTATGATCATCCAGACAGGCTGCGGGAACCTATGATTAAAAAGAATGGAAAATTTGAAGTGGTTACCTGGGATGAAGCCTATGATTTTATCGCATCAAAATTAATTGAAATCAAAAATAAATACGGCGCAGATGCCATTGGCGGAATTTCTTCCTCAAGAGCCACCAATGAAGAGAATTATCTCATGCAAAAAATGATTCGTGTAGCCGTAGGCACCAACAATATTGATGGTTGTGCACGTGTTTGCCACGCACCTACTGCTTTCGGGATGCAAAAAGCTTTTGGAACCGGTGCTGCAACAAATTCCATAGAAGATTTAAAACAAACCGATGCTATTTTTCTTTTTGGGGCAAATCCGATAAAAGGGCATCCGGTCACAGGCGCTAAAATTAAGCAGGTCTTTATGAAAGGCATCACTTCCATCGTTGTTGATCCGATTAGAACGAGTTTGGCCGATTTGGCAACTTATTTCCTTCAAATAAGGCCGGGAACCAATGTGGCCGTTTTGAATATGATGTCTTATTACATCATAAAAGAAGGTTTGGTGAACCAGTATTTTATAGATGCTTATACGGAGAAATATGAAGAATTTAAAAACCATGTGGAACAGCTAAATATGGATGAATTGGAAACCCTAACGGGCGTTTCCAAGGAATTGGTTAGAGATGCCGCGATTGCTTATGCTTCCGCAGAAAAGGCGATGGAATTTCATGGGCTTGGCGTTACAGAACATTTTCAGGGAAGCAAAACTGTGATGTTGCTGTCTAATTTAGCGATGATGACAGGAAACGTTGGAAGAAACGGGGTTGGTTTAAATCCTTTGCGCGGACAAAATAATGTACAGGGTTCTGCGGATATGGGTGTGCAACCACATCAGGGAGCCGGCTATATGGACGTTAGCAAACCTGATATTCAACAATATTATGCACAAAAATACGGAATTGAAAAAATGCCGGAAAGTACGGGATTGAAAATTCCTGAAATGCTCGATGCAGCCATCAGCGGAAAAATTAAAGCGCTTTATATTGTGGGAGAAGACACCATAATGACCGATCCGAATTCCTATCACAGCATAAAAGCATTTGAAAAATTAGAATTAATTGTGGTGCAGGAATTATTTATGACCGCAACTTCTGAAATGGCCGATGTGGTGCTGCCTGCTTCTTCCTATTTTGAAAAAAGCGGCACTTTTACCAATGGAGAACGCCGTGTGCAACGCGTTAATAAAGTGATTGAACCCATAGGAAACACAAAACCCGACGGACAAATAATTATCGATGTCATGAGCAGATTGGGATACGACCAGCCAACAGGCCTGACGTATGATGCCGCAAAAGTTATTGAAGAAATTGCAGTTGTTATTCCTTTTATGAAAGGGTTAACTTGGGACAGGTTGGGTGAAAACGGCTTGCAATGGCCGATTAAAGAAGATGGAACCGATACAAAAATGTTGCATGTTGGTGGCAATTTCAAAAAAGGAATAGGCACATTTCACCATTTCGATTTTGAAGAATCCCCGGAAATTGTTTCTCACGGAAAATTTTATCCGTTTATTTTAACCACCGGGCGAGAATTGGAACATTACAATTCGGGAACGATGACGCGCAGGACCGACAATCAACTTATTTTGGGAAAAGACATTTTGGAAGTGCATCCGAAAGACGCTTTGGCCAAAGGAATAAAAGATGGTGACATCGTTAACCTGTTTTCCGACAGGGGAAGTGTTAACATTCCTGTAAAGTACGCTAAAACAGTTAAAAGAGGCATTTTAAGAACAACTTTCCATCAACCTGAAGTATTTATCAATTTAATCACTGGTAGTGTTGGAGACAAGGAAACTATGACACCGGAATACAAAGTAGTAGCCGTTGATTTTGAAAAAGTCTGACTTAGGGAATAGGGAATTGTCCGAAGACCGAAGTTCAAAAAGTGAATAAAGATTCAGGAACCTTTATCTTAAATTAACAATATTAAATGTTGGAAATTTCTTTGGACTTCTGTCTTCCAACTTTAAAGCTTTACAACGAATAAAATGCAGACATTAAATTACGAAGGTTTACAACTTACAAACGGAGTTTCACAAAAAGTGACTGATGCTTTGGTGGTTGAGGCTGCTTTGCAGATAAATATAAGCGCCGAACCTTATACGGTGGTTATGCGTACGCCAGGTGACGATGTTGAATTGATCAGAGGTTTACTTTATGCGGAGGATATTTATAAAGGAAATGAAAATTTAACCATTGAAGTGGTTGAAAAACGCGAAAACGGATTTTCTATTCTAAATACTTCCATCGCCAAAAAACAACTCGGTAAAGGCTATTTAAACAAACGCACCCTCCTTTCGGTCTCCTCTTGCGGAATATGCGGCAAACAAAAATTGGAAGACATTAATTACAGCGGGTCCAAATTAACAAACAACTTGGATTTCGACATTACAAGGTTGGCAGTAATGTTTGATGAAATGAAATTGAAACAGGAAACATTTGAAATTTCCGGCGGTTCTCACGCGGCTGCCATATTTAATAAAAATTATGAAATTATTTCTTTAAAGGAAGATATCGGAAGACACAATGCTGTTGATAAAGTTGTTGGCGAATTGCTAAATGCAAACAAATTAAAAGATTCTTTTGTGATGCTTGTAAGCGGCAGGGTTTCTTATGAAATTATTTCAAAAGCCTTTATCGCCAAAATTCCAATCGTTGTTGCAGTCTCTGCCTGTTCTTCTTTGGCCGTCGATTTTGCCAAAGAATTTGGCATTTGTTTGATTGGCTTTTCACGCGGAAACAAAGCGACTGTTTATGCGGAATAAGTTATTTGTTATACGTTAAATTTTATAGTTTGAAAAAGATAAATTTTCAGTCTTTTAGCTTCTGACTTTATGCAAAGAAGGAAGTCAATTCTGACTTGGACAACAAATATCGGATACTAAAAATTCAAAATTCATCATTTAAAATTCATCATTCTAAGTCGAATGGTAAAATTATTTACGATTCAACTAATTCATCAGATTATCGTTACAATAATCATAAATTCAAACAAAATACACGATTTGATAAATAAAATGCATATTTATGATAATAAATAGCAAATTTATTTGTCTAATTAAAAACTTTATTTTACATTTGTCCCATAAGAGCGTCCCTAAGATTGCAAATTTTTACGGAGAGGGTTTGCGATTAGTTGGTTTTTACGATAAAAATACCGGTTTTTGTCGCACAAAAAATCAATTTTAGCTTTTAAAATCTCCAAAATAGAAGTTTTATTCGTTAAAATTTAAAAGTATTTTGACTTTTTTATTTAAGGCTCAGGCCTTGTAAAATAAGAGAAAAATAGCTTTTCGAACCCCTTTTTTCTAATATTTTTTAGAAAAAAAAAGTATTTTTTTGTCTTTATGTAAGATTTATGCTATATTTGATGTTCT
>JAVVEF010000129.1:0-7316 GCA_032251275.1 Lutibacter sp. | reverse complement strand
ATGCGAATATTAGAAACAGTTTTAACAGTTTTTAAAGTTGTTAAAACAGTTTGTACTAATTTTTATATTTATCCAAAAATGATAATTTTTTATAGAAAAAATCTTTTTTTCTTAAAATTTCATCATTCCTAAATTTTTTAAAAATTGCAGTTGTATTTCCATATTCAAGAGTTACATTTAAGCTTTTTGAGATAATAGGTAAAAGTATAATTATCTGTCCATTTGGAATTGTAATTATATTTACTTCAATTAATTTTTGTATTAGTTTAGCTGCATTTTGAGCAGTCTCATCTTTTGGCCACTTTTTCTGTTTGTCTAATATTTTATTTTCAATAAGAAGCTCCATTATATCAGTGTATGGTTTTTGAAATAAATCTTTTAGGTCTTCTATATCCTTTGTGTTTTGAACTGGATTATTATTTTTTAAGTTAGAATAAACTATTTTTTCTTCAGAACCTACTATTGATTTAATATGTATTTCAATATAGAGTAGAATATCACTAAGATCATTTAGGACTTCTTTTCGCTTGGATGATATTATGTTATTTGCTCGAGAATAATCTTTGGTTTTAAAAATATCATCTCCATAATCTACATTATCGATATAAAGATTTTCTAAATAGCTTTTAATAATTTCAATTGTTGAATTTCTATAAATATTAAGGTCATTAGTATCAAATCTTAATTCTAAAACATTATTAATAAAAGAGTATCTATTACATAGATTTTGTAGGTGAACTTGATTAATGATTTTATTTTTATTGATATCAAGTTCAGTTATGTTAATTTTCTGGTGTGCTTCATCAAATTTCCTATTATAATAATTTGGATGATTGTAATTGTGTTTTTCAGAAAGTAGTTTTAAATAATTTATTGAGGACTTAAGTAAAGGGGCTATCTTCATTTTTTTATCTTTTTCATATTAATAAGATATAAAAATAGTAAATTTGTTTGACACAACAATACAAAATAAGTTTGGAAAAATTACCAACGCAATTATGAGCTCAAAAATAAAACCCCTATAAACAAAGGGTTTGAGAGGTGTAATAGTGGAGACGCCGGGAATCGAACCCGGGTCCAAACAAGCAACCAAAATACTTTCTACATGTTTATTTTTCGTTTGGTTTTCGACTTAAAGCTGACCGAAAACAGCCCACTTTAAGCTTAGTTTCTTAAGTTTCAAAATGCCAACGAAACAATGGCAAATCTATGTTAACTTTTACGATGCCTCTTTATTGACCGCCGCTAACCAAGGCTTTCAAGAGACATTCAGCTTTCACACCTAGTGTGACAAGGCTCATCCTACTGTGATTCGGATTAAGCAGCTAAAGCGTAGTTATCTTCGCCGTTTAAATTTTTGAAATTGAGATTTACGAGTGCTATTTCATTACTCGACATGCTTATACCTTAATTGACCTTGCAGTCAAAACCAGTCGTCCCCAATAAATCAAAGAACCAATTCTTCTCAGAAGAATGCAAATGTATAAAAATTCAATCAGATTATTGTTTGTAATATCCTTTAATTCCTGATATCTTTGAAGCAAAACTTATACCAAATTACACAATGAAGATTGGAATCCTTAAAGAAAGAAAAAATCCGCCCGACAGAAGAGTCGTGTTATCTCCAAAAAAATGTGCCGAACTTTTGAACATTTATCCGCAGCTTAAAATTAAAGTTGAAAGTTCTGATTCTCGTTTTTTTTCTGATGAAGATTACAGAAAGGAAGGAATTTCGGTTTTTGAGGAGGTGTCGGATTGTGATGTGTTGTTGGGCGTAAAAGAAGTGCCAATTGACAATTTAATTGCAAATAAAAAATATTTTTTCTTTTCACATACCATCAAAAAGCAAAAATACAACCGCAATTTATTGAAAGCAATCTTGTCAAAAAATATTGAGTTGTATGACCATGAAACCATCATCGACAAAAATAATAATAGGTTGGTGGCTTTCGGGGTTTATGCCGGTTTTGTTGGGGCTTACAATGCTTTTAGAACTTTTGGCTTAAAATTTAATTTATTCAATTTGCCTAAAGGGGAAGAATTGCACGATAAAAAAATGCTGATTGATGAACTGAAAAAATTAAAATTGCCCGCTATTAAAGTTGTTTTAACAGGAAAAGGAAGGGTAGGAAATGGCGCAAAAGAAATTTTAGATGGCATGCAAATGCGCGAAGTGACCGTTGATGAATTTTTATCCCAAACTTTTGAAGAAGCGGTTTATGTGCAAATTGATGTGCTGGATTACAATAAAAGAAAAGACGGAGTTGTTAAGGATGAAAATGATTTTTTCAGAAATCCGAAGGAATATGAAAGTGATTTTATGCGTTTTGCCAAAGTGGCAGATGTGTATATCACCGGTCATTTTTATGGTGTTGGTGCTCCTTATATTTTTACAAATGAAGATGCTCAATCTCCCGATTTTAACATAAAAGTGGTGGCCGATATCAGTTGTGATGTTGACGGACCAGTGGCTTCAACCATTCGATCTTCCACCATTGAAGAACCAATTTATGGTTACGACCCGAAAACCGGACAAGAAGTAAATTTCATGGATAAAGATGCCATTGCCGTGATGGCGGTTGATAATTTGCCTTGTGAATTGCCAAAAGACGCTTCTGAAGGTTTTGGCGATAATTTTGCAAAGTATGTGATTCCGGCTTTTTTCAATAATGATAAAGACGGCGTTTTACAAAGAGCGAAAATGACTGAAAATGGGAAGCTAAAGGAAAGATACAGTTATTTACAAGATTTTGTTGATGGAAAATAACCAGCAACATTTACTGGAACAACTGGCAAACACCAAAATGCCCTTCGGAAAATACAAAGGAAAATACTTAATCGATTTGCCTGAATTTTATCTGGTTTGGTATCGCAATAAAGGTTTTCCTAGTGGTAAACTTGGGGAAATGATGCACTTAGTTTACGAAATCCAATTAAACGGATTGGAAGATTTGGTGAGAAGGTTAAAAACATAAAAAGCCAATATTAAATGTAGGGACAGGTCTCGACCTATCCGTTCTTCATCATATCAGTCGCGATTTGTTCGTTCTATGTAGTTATTTTTTTTTGGAAATGGCTGGGGATAGGAATTTATACTTTTCTAAAATAAACCAAGCCATAAATAATGTGGCCAATTCCAAAGGCAAATCCCCATACATAAAATGCAAAACCTGGAAATAAGATTGCTAAACCACCGAGGATAATAAAAACAAATCCTAAAACGGCAGTAGCACCAAAAGTATGGTTGTTTGAGACAATTCCGGCAATCCCATAAATTATCAGGGAAGTGGGAATGATGAGTTTTAAGAGGCCATTTGTCATCAAAAAATATAAAATAATGCTACCAAGCAGCAAAAACACCAAATAAATTCGTCTAATTTTTTTTGCTTTAAAATCCCATTTTTTTAAATAAAGTTTTTTTCTTCTAATCGTATTAATAAGTACGATTGTAAAGTAGGAAATTAAAATATAGAGAAAAGATATGGAAAATATCAATATTTCAAAAAAAGAAATAGGCAATACGGAGACGCTTGCCGAGCTTGAAGTATATTGCGACATTAAAAGATGAATTCCAAAGATGAAAATTAAAGAAAATATACCCGCAAAAATTCCGGTACTTCCTCTTAATGACAAGTTGTGAATTTTTTTATTCAATCTTTGGATAAATTTAGCAAAAGCTAAAACTACGAAAAAAAACTGTTGAAAAATTATAACTTTTCAACAATGAAATGTTATTAACTAATTAAAATTTAACACTGCTCAAGTTTAAATATTCAATAATTTTAAGAACTATATTTTAGACAATAATAAACTACTTAAAAATGACAGAAGAATTAGTGTTCCCAAAAACTTTTACCTATAACGATTTGTTAAAGAGTAATTTAGCTTATTTTAAAGGTGATGAGCTTGCTGCGACTACGTGGATGAATAAGTATGCGATGAAAACCAAAACCGGAGAGTTTTTAGAGTCAACGCCCGATGAGATGCATCACCGAATGGCGGCGGAATTTGGCCGGATAGAAAAGAAATATCAGGAAGGGGAAAAGAAAGGGGAAGGGCTTTCGGAGTATGGCAAAAATCGTGAATTTCTATCAGAAAAAGCTATTTTTAATTTATTTAAGGATTTTAAATATGTGATTCCGCAGGGAAGTGTCATGTCTTCTTTGGGAAACAATAACGTAATTGCTTCATTGTCCAATTGTGTGGTGGTGCCGTCTGTTTTTGACTCTTATGGAGGTATATTTCATACAGATCAGCAATTGGCGCAATTGTTTAAAAGACGCTGTGGTGTTGGCGTCGATTTATCAAATTTAAGACCAGGCGGTGCGCAAGTTTCCAATGCGGCTGGAACCACAACAGGAGCGGTTTCATTTATGAACCGTTTTTCAAATACCACAAGGGAAGTTGCCCAAAACGGCCGAAGAGGAGCGTTAATGCTCACTATGGACATTGCGCATCCCGATATTGAAGATTTTGTGACCATCAAACAAGATTTGACAAAAGTGACTGGAGCCAATATTTCCATTCGCTTATCCGATGAATTTATGATAGCCGTTGTAAATGATGACGATTTTACCCTGCGTTGGCCAATTGACAGTAAAACGCCAACTTATAAAAAAGTAATTAAAGCACGTTCACTTTGGGATGTGATTATTTCTTGCGCCCATAATACTGCCGAGCCAGGCTTGATATTTTGGGACCGTCAACATTATTATTCAACATCTTCCATTTATCCCGGATTTAAAAACAGTTCCACAAATCCTTGTTCTGAAATTGCTATGCAAGGTGGCGACAGTTGCCGCTTAATAGCAATTAATTTATACAGTTTTGTTAAAGACCCGTTTACCGAAAAAGCCAAGTTCGATTTTAAAAAATTCTATGAAGTTGTGTATGAATCGCAACGTTTAATGGATGATTTGGTTGATTTGGAACTGGAAGCCGTAAACAAAATTTTCAATAAAATAATGCACGATAAAGAACCTGATGAAATTAAACAGGTTGAAATAGACACTTGGAAATTATTATATAAAACTGGTAAAAAGGGAAGAAGAACCGGATTGGGATTTACAGCTTTGGCCGATGCCATAGCTGCTTTGGGCGAAAAGTTTGATACTGATGAAGCGATTGCCGTTGTTGACGAGATTATGAAAACCAAATTGCGGGGTGAGTTTGACAGCAGTATTGATATGGCAATTACCCGAGGCAAATTTGAGGCATTTAGCCCTAAAATTGAAAATTTTTCTGAGTTTGTTCAAATGATGGAAAAAGAATTTCCGGATGTTTATGAACGAATGATGAAATATGGAAGAAGAAATATTTCCATCAGTACCGTTGCGCCAACCGGAAGTTTAAGTATGCTGGCGCAAACATCATCAGGAATTGAACCAGTTTATTTACTGTCTTACAAACGAAGAAGAAAAGTGAATCAGGATGATACAAACGCCAAAGTTGCCTATGTTGATGATATGGGCGATGCGTTTGAGGAATTTGAAGTATATCATCCAAAATTAAAACAATGGATGGAAGTTACAGGAAAAACCGACATTAAGGAAAGTCCGTATAGTGGCTCAACTGCACCTGAAATCGATTGGAAAAAACGGATTGAAATGCAATCTTTGGTTCAAAAATACACCACACATTCCATCAGCTCAACCATCAATTTGGTCAGTGATGTCCCTGTTGATTTGGTTGGCGATATTTATATTGAATCATGGAGAAAAGGCTTAAAAGGAATTACAGTTTACAGAGATGGTTCCCGAAGCGGAATTTTAATTGCCAATGACACTAAAAAGGCTGAGAAAAAAGCAGACTGTTATGCAGAAACCGTTTTTCCAAAGCGACCTAAAAAAATCGCTGCAAAAGTAGTGCGTTTCCAAAATGATTATGAGAAATGGGTTGCCGTTGTTGGTTTAATAAACAACAGGCCGTATGAAATATTTACAGGAAAAATTGAAGATGCCTTTATTTTGCCTGCATGGTTGGAAGAAGGTTGGGTAATTAAAAACAGGGATAAAAACGGAGAATCTCGTTATGATTTTCAATTTTTGGATAAAGACGGCTATAAAGTGACTTTTGAAGGACTTTCCCGAACTTTTGACAAAGAATATTGGAATTATGCCAAACTAATTTCCGGTGTATTGCGTCATGGAATGCCAATTCCTTATGCGGTAGATTTAATCAATAATTTAAACATGTATGATGAAAATATCAATACTTGGAAAAACGGAATTGCGCGTGCATTGAAACAATTTGTGGAAGACGGCACGCAGGCAGTTGATAAAAAATGTCCGGAATGCGGTGATCCTGAAGGATTAATTTATGAAGAAGGCTGTTTGAAATGCAAAAATTGCGGACATACCAAATGTGGATAGTAATATGCTAAAAAACTAAAAAAGCGACAAAATTTTAAAATTTTGTCGCTTTTTTTATGTGCATTAATCTGTGATATCTTATCTTTTTATTGAAAACTGTTAATCGTTTTTCTGATGGCTACCAAACGGGTCAATAAATTTTCTAAATATTTTAAATCCAACATATTGGCGCCATCACTTTTTGCGTTAGCTGGGTCAAAATGGGTTTCTAAAAATAAGCCGTCAACGCCAACTGCAATTCCGGCTCTGGCAATGGTTTCAATCAGTTCCGGTTTTCCGCCGGTAACGCCGCTACTTTGATTTGGTTGCTGTAAAGAGTGTGTAATGTCTAAAATGGTTGGCGCAAACTGCTGCATTTCCGGGATTCCCCTAAAATCGACAATCATATCCTGGTAACCGAACATCGTTCCTCTATCGGTAATCCAAACTTTTTCGTTGCCGCAGTCTTTTACTTTTTGTACGGCGTGTTTCATGGCGCCCGGACTCATAAACTGTCCTTTTTTCAGATTGATTACTTTTCCTGTTTTAGCGGCTGCAACCACCAAATCGGTTTGGCGCACCAAAAAAGCGGGAATTTGCAATACATCAACATATTCAGCCGCCATCGCAGCATCTGAAATTTCATGAATGTCGGTAACTGTTGGGATGTTAAAAGTGTCGGAAACTTTCTTCAATATTTTCAAGGCTTTTTCATCGCCAATTCCGGTAAAACTGTCAATTCTGGATCGGTTTGCTTTTTTAAAACTTCCTTTAAAAATAAAAGGGATTTCTAATTTATCGGTCACTTTTAAAATGTGTTCGGCAATTCTCAATGCCATTTCTTCACCTTCAATAGCGCAAGGACCAGCCAGCAAAAAGAAATTGTTGCTTTTGGTGTGTTTTATGTTTGGAACTAAATCTAAATTCATGGTTCAAAGTTTTTGCAAAGGTAAATTTTAATATTAA
>JAVVEF010000128.1:0-7398 GCA_032251275.1 Lutibacter sp. | reverse complement strand
TAATAACTGCTCACTTTTTGGGTTTCCATTTTACTTGAAACACCGCGGTTTCCCGCATTGTATGCAGCTGCAGCCAATGTCCAGTTGCCAAAACGCACTTTTGCCGCTTTCAAATAATTACAGGCTGCCTGAGTAGATTTTTCCACATGGTAACGTTCATCAACATTTGAGTTAACTTCCAATCCGTTTTCTTTGGCGGTAGCATCTAATATTTGCCAATAGCCTTTTGCTCCGGCAGGAGAAGTTACATTTAGCAAGCCACTTTCAATAACAGCTAAATATTTAAAATCATTTGGAATGCCATTTTCTTTCAAAATCGGTTCTATCATCGGAAAGTACTTATGGGCTCTTTTAAAAAGCAACAGGGTATTGGATTGCCAATAGGTATTTGTCAATAATTCTCGGTCCATTCGCTCTTTAATATCGTCGTTCTCAGTAGGAACGCGCTCTCCCGCAAAATCCAAATTTTCTGGAATTTTCAGCGCTTTTATCTCGTAGGTTTCGCTGGTGTTTTTATCGCCTTCTTTAAGGTAATTATCTCCTTTGGTATCTGATTTTTTGGCTGCAAAAATTAACAATGAACTTATCATTATCACTGCAATTAATCCTAAAATTTTAATTAACTTGTCCATTTTGTTTTTCATTTTAAGGGTTTGTTAATTGGCAAATTACAAATTAATTTGATGGAAATACGCTGCACATGTTCATTTTAACATTTTATGTAAAGGCATCCAAAATGATGTTGCTGATCGTTTTTGCCTTATTGATAATCATAATATGTGTGCCTTTTTGAATGGGAATACAACCATTTATATATTTAAACGAAAAAATAGCATCGGCAGTACCGTGAATGTGAAGTATATTTTCAATTGGTTTGTTCTGTTTCCAATGCAGTACGTTGTAAATGGACCATTTTAAGTATTTTCTGTCCCTGACGGTAAAGTATTTTTTATACAATTTCAACCGATTTTTGGAAGTATTTCCAAAGGCGAAAAATGAAAAGATTTCAATGTTTTCAATCGCTTTTGAAGGAAATAATTTATAGATTTTAAATATTTTGATGAATTTTAATACTTTCGATAATTCATCACGATTTTTTACGCTTGAAATAATGATGGTTTTTTTAGGCTGAAGGTGTTTGCTCATTTCCTGAACCATAATTCCGCCAAAAGAAACGCCTATTAAAACCGGATTTTCTTCAAGCACCAAATCGGACATTCTTTTTGCGTAGGATTCTATGGGTTCGTGAGTTGTTAATGGAATTAGCCATTCCAAAAAATGCAATTCAAATTTGTCTTCCGGGAAATTTAGGAATTCAAAAATTTCCGGACTTGCAGCCAATCCGGGAACAAAATAAATAGGTATTTTTTTTGTTTCCATTAACTATTCAGGATATCTATAATGATTGGTTTTAATCCGCTGAAGAAAAATTCAACGGCTATAACCATTACAATCAAACCCATCAAACGCATCATCACTTTATTTCCGGTTTTACCCATTTTTTCAGTGATTTTACTTGCGCCAACCAGTATTAAATAAGTTAAAAACAGGATTACTGCCACGGTGGTAATCAACACTATTTTAAGCGGTATTTCCTTGGCATCTTCCATTAAAATAATGGCATTGGTGATGGCTCCGGGGCCGCAAATCATCGGTATTGCCAATGGCGTAATGGAAATATCATCCACATAGGCGTCAATTTTTTGCTCATCATCCGTATGTTTAAAACTGCCCAATCTGGCTTGAAGCATATCCCAGCCCATGGTAAAGAAAATTACGCCTCCGACGATTCTGAAACTGTTTACGGAGATTCCAAAGAATTTAAATAAAATCTGCCCTGAAAAAGCGAAAGCAATAATGGTAAAAAATGCCACCAAAGTCGCTTTTTTCGCAGTTTGTTTTCGACGCTGTTTGCTTAAAGTGGCAGTCATTGACATAAATATCGGCATGGTGCCCAACGGATTTATCAGCGTAAAAAACGAGGTAAAAACCAATAAGGCAAAAGGATATAAATCACTCACAATTTTTATTTTTTGAGGTAAAATTTAGTTGATAAAAGCAGGTTGCTTTTGCCAGTCAAAACGAACGATACCGTCTTCATTTATTTCTGTTAATATAATTTTATGCAGCGTATTTACCAATTTGGGATTCCAGGGTGTTTTCACTTTAACGTAATTTTCCGTAAATCCGAAGATATAACCGTCTTTGTTTTCACTCTCAAATAAAACGGTGAAATTTTTCCCCAACTGGCTTTCATAAAAAGCCCTGCGTTTTTTAACAGACAAGCCCCTGAGCATTTTGCTTCGTTTATTTCTAATATTTTGTGGCACAACATCTTCCATCTCAACAGCTTCCGTATTTGGCCTTTCAGAATAAGTAAAAACGTGCAAATAGGAGATATCCAATTCGTTTAAATAGTTGTAGGTTTCTAAAAACAATTCGTCGGTTTCTCCCGGAAATCCAATAATTACATCAACACCAATACATGCATCAGGCATTTTGCTTTTGATGGCTTCAACCCGGTTGGTATAAGTTTCTTGTAAATAACGGCGTTTCATTAGTTTGAGCAAGGTGTCACTGCCGCTTTGCAGCGGAATATGAAAATGCGGCACAAAACTTCTGGAATCGGCCACAAAATCGATGGTTTCTTTTTGAAGTAAATTGGGTTCTATTGATGAAATTCTGAAACGATGGATTCCTTCAACATTATCAAGGGCTTTTACCAAGTCGAGAAAAGTATGCTCGTGTTTTTTGTTTCCAAATTCACCTTTACCGTAATCCCCAATATTTACGCCTGTCAGCACAATTTCCTTAATTCCTTTTTCTGAAATTTCCTTGGCATTTTCCAGCACATTTTCCAAAGTATCGCTTCGCGAAATTCCTCTTGCCAGCGGAATGGTGCAGTAAGTGCATTTATAATCGCAGCCATCCTGAACTTTCAAAAAAGCACGTGTTCTGTCGCCAAAAGAGTAAGATCCCACGTAAAAATTGGCGTCTTCAATTTCGCAGGAATGCACTTCACCCAACTCGTTTTTTGCAAGATTGGTGATATAATCGGTCACTTTGAATTTTTCAGTGGCGCCCAAAACCAAATCAACGCCATCAACGGCAGCCAATTCCTCGGGTTTTAACTGGGCATAACAGCCAATGGCAATCAAAAATGCTTTTTCATTTAATTTTAAAGCGGATTTAACGATGGTTTTAAACCTTTTATCGGCATTGTCTGTTACGGAACATGTGTTAATTACATAAATATCAGCCACTTCCTCAAACGCAACACGTTCAAAACCTTCTTGTTGGAAGCTTCTGGCAATAGTGGAAGTTTCAGAAAAATTAAGTTTGCACCCCAATGTGTAAAATGCGACTTTTTTTTGTGCGCTCATTCTTGTACATTTATCGGATGCAAAAGTACTGAATTTTATTTTTAAATAATGATTGCGAAAACACCAACACCACTTTACAATTCCATCGATTTAAATCCAATAAAAACCAAATACCCTTTTTGGCTGTTGGTAATTGGTTGCTGCTTGCTGGTTTCGTGCTCCACAAAAAACATAAAACATGAGAATAATTTGGTTTTTAGATACAATGAGCACGCAAACATCACCACATTAGATCCTGCATTTTCAAAAGATTTACGAACTATTTGGGTAACCAATCAATTGTTTAACGGTTTGGTGCAACTGGATGACAGTTTAAATGTTCAGCCGGATATTGCCCATTCCTGGACCATTTCTGAAGATGGAAAAATGTACGCATTCAATTTAAAAAAGGGCATAAAATTTCACAAACATATTTTGTTCGGCAAAGATTCCACAAGATTAGTGGTAGCTAGCGATTTTGAATACAGCTTTAACCGTTTGCTGGACGCAAACGTGTCTTCTCCGGGAAAATGGGTGTTGGAATTTGTTTCAACATTTGAGGCCAAAAACGACAGTACTTTTGTCATCCAATTAAAACAGCCTTTTCCGCCATTTTTAAGTTTGTTAAGCATGAAATATTGCTCGGTTGTTCCTTTTGAAGCTGTGGCACATTTTGGAAGCACCTTTAGGGCAAATCCGATAGGAACCGGGCCTTTCCAATTTAAATTGTGGGTTGAAAATACCAAGTTGGTTTTCCGTAAAAATAAGGATTATCATGAAAAAGATGAAAATGGTATTCAATTGCCTTATTTGGAAGCAGTTGCCATCACTTTTTTACCCGACAAACAAAGTGAGTTTTTGCAATTTATTCAGGGAAATATCGATTTTATGAGCAGTATCGATGCTTCTTATAAGGATGATTTATTGACTTCTGAAGGACAGCTTAAGGATCATTACAAAAATCAGATCGATATGGTTTCCGGCCCCTATTTAAATACCGAATATTTAGGTATTTACGTAGATGCCGCTGAAAAAGAAGTCAATTCCATAAAAATAAGGCAGGCAATTAACTATGGTTTTGACCGCGTAAAAATGATTAAATATTTGCGAAACGGCATTGGAACGCCTGCCGTAAATGGCTTTATTCCTAAAGGTTTGCCGTCCTTCAACAATATGAAAGGCTATACGTATCAGCCAGAAAAAGCAAAGGAATTGGTGCAATCGTATATCGCCGAAACCGGAAATTTAAATCCGTCAATCACCATCAGCACCAACAGCCAATATTTAGATTTGTGCGAATATATTCAGCGCGAATTGGAGCGTACAGGCCTGCAGGTGAATATCGACGTAATGCCGCCTTCTACATTGCGACAAACCAAAGTAAACGGACAGTTGAGCATATTTAGAGGCAGTTGGGTGGCAGATTATCCGGATGCGGAAAATTACCTTTTTATATTTCACAGTAAAAATTTCTCGCCAAATGGTCCGAATTACACCCATTACAGTTCAAAAGAATTTGATGCGCTTTATGAAAAGGCAATCCAAACAACCGACAATCCGAAACGCTATCTTTTGTACCAAAAAATGGACAGTTTAATTATGGCTTCAGCTGTTGTAATTCCTTTATATTATGATGAAGTTGTGCTGTTTACACAAAAAAATGTGAGTGGCTTGGGAATTAACCCCGTTAATTCATTGAGTTTGAAAAGGGTGAAGAAAAGCCCCCTAACCCCCGAAGGGGGAATTGATCATTAATATTTCTCGAATTTAACTTATTGAAACTCCTTTTCCTTCTGAAAGGGCTGGAAATAGAAAAAAGTTAAAGGTTGAAAGTTCAAATGTAACATCACGACCATAATCATAAATAAACGCTATTGATTAAAGGATCTTTAAACGGTGTAATTACCACTTCAAAAGAATCTTTTCCGTTTGAAATACAAAATAATTTTGCAGAAAGAGGCGTTTCACCTTTTGTATAAGGATATGAGGTAATTGGTTCAATGCAAAGCATATTGGGCACTTCTGTCCACAACATAAAGTTGTTGAAACCTTTCGTATTTATGGAAATATTATAACCTTTATTTTTAATCAATTTAATTTTTTGGGTATTTAAAACTGGATAGGCAGTTGAACCGCCATCCATGATTTTTTGAATGGAAATCTCATTATTTCTTGTTTTGCAAATTTCGCTTTTGTCTCCCGATAATTTAAATGCCGGATGATAACCCAACATAAATGGCATTCCTTTTTCAGCCTCTATCTCAAAAGTAATTTTTAGGGAATCGTTGGACAATTCGTATCCTTTTTTGAATCTGAAATTGTATGGCCAAGACAATACTTCCTTCGGCGATTTTTCCGGAAATTTTGAATTTTTTACGATGGTATTTGCGGCATACTCTTTTTGAAAAACGGCAAAATTTTCGCAGCTATCCATTAAGGTATAAATTAATTCTCTTAAAAGTCCGTGTTGATCCTGAATCGCATTGCCTTTGGGAGTTGAAACCACAAAATCAGTTGCTTCGGTTGGGCCAATGACAGGGAACATTTCGGTGTCGGAGTTTCGCCATCCGGGTTGCCCTTTTTGGTGGATTAACTCTTCATCGTTTTTTAAAAAACTGACCAATTCGCCTTTTTCAATTTTAACGATGGAATTCTTGTCGGGGCTAATTAAAATTTGAGGTTCCATGATAAATTCTTTTTTGGATTTTTAATTTTATTGCCACTTTCATTTTTCGGACTTGCCAGCAGGACTTCTGACTTCGGTCTTCCGTCTTATTTATTATTCTCAACAATATAATCCATCATTTTTTTAATCAGGTGAACCCTGTCAACACCACCAACATTGTGTTCGTGCATTGGATACGTGAAAAAATCGATTTGAACTTTTTGTTTTACGGCTTCCTGCAACAACGTCATACTGTTCTGTGGAACCACGGTTGGATCGACACTTCCGTGAATCAGCAATAATTTACCATCTAAATTTTTAATGTAATTGTGAACTTTTGCTTTTTCGTAACCTTCAGGGTTTTCCTGAGGCGTATCCATATATCGTTCGCCGTACATCACTTCATAATATTTCCAGTCGGTTACCGGTCCGCCCGCAACAGCAGTGGTGAAAACGCCCGGATTGCGAAGCATCAAACTGGTGGTCATAAATCCGCCATAACTCCAGCCATTGACCGCAATTCTTTCGCTGTCCACAAAATTTAGTGATTTCAAATAGTCAATTCCTGTGAGTTGGTCTTCAATTTCTAATTCCCCCAAATTGCGGTGAATACTGCTTTCAAAAGCAAAACCTCTATTTTGGGAACCTCTGTTGTCGAGCGTAAACACAATATAATTTTCTAAGGAGGCAAAAGCAACCATCCATAAATTAGAACCTGCTAACCAAGAATTTTTGACCAATTGCGCGTGCGGACCTCCATAAACATATACCATCACAGGATATTTTTTTGTGGCATCAAAATTGGCGGGTTTAGTGATTTTAGCATACAAATCGGTGCCGTTTTTTGCTTTCAGGTTTACAAATTCGGTAGTGCCCAAACTGTAATTTTTTAGCGGATTTTTAGCAGTGAATATGGAAGTTGATTTTCCTTTTTTTATGTCAACAATCTCAATATTTGTCGGAATGGTTATGCTGCTGTAAATATCTGTTAAATAATTGCCATTGCTGCTTAATTGCGTTGAATGCGTTCCGTTTGTATTGGTAAGTTTTGCATATTTTCCCGATTTTAAATTCACTTTAAACGTGTGCATTTCTCTTGGATCGGTTCCTGTACCGGTAATAAAAACGTTTTTCCCGCTTTCGTCAAAACCTAAAACACCAGTCACTACCCAATTGAATTTTGTCACTTGTTTTACCAGTTTTCCTTCGGTGGTATAGTGGTATAAATTCATAAAGCCACCTCGCTCGCTAAACCATAAAAAGTTGGTGTTGCTGTTGGGTAAAAACACGGCATCGTGCTCTGGTTCCGTCCATTTTTCATTTGTTTCTTCGAACAAAGTATTCACTTTTTTACCGGTTGAAACATCATAG
>JAVVEF010000127.1:0-7454 GCA_032251275.1 Lutibacter sp. | reverse complement strand
GCCCCCGTAAATTTAAGCAATGTCATCAACAGCAATTTAGATGATTTTGCTTTTGTTATCAATGAAACAAATGAAAAGGGTTATTTTTCTTCAAACAGAGAAGGCGGAATGGGCGATGACGACATCTACCGATTTACCAAAGAGAAAACATACATCATCCATGGATTGGTGCAGGATAAAAATAGTCTCGAAATACTTCCGGGTTCGTTAGTGTCTTTGTTGGATGAAAATAACAATTTACTTAATGAAATGATTGTAGGCGATGATGCTAAATATTATTTTGATATTGAGAACAATAGATCCTATAAAATTAAAGGGACACTTAAATTGTATGTTCCGTCTGTTGTGGAATTTTCTTCAGATGCGAAAGGAGACATTAATAAAAATATTCAATTATTGATTGAATCTTATGATGATGCAGAACAAAATATTGTTACGGAGGCTGGCAAAACCCAAATTAAAATCAATCCTATTTATTTTGATTTCGACAAATGGAATATTCGCCCTGATGCCGCGTTAGAATTAAATAATGTATTGGGCCTAATGAAAAAACATCCAGAAATGCAATTGGAAATTGGTGCACATACCGATGCAAGGGGAAGCGATGAATATAATTTGAAGCTATCCCATAAACGCGCAAAATCTGTTTTGGAATATTTAATAAGCCAAGGTGTTTTGGAAAACAGATTAAAATCTGAAGGATTTGGAGAATCACAACCTTTAAACAATTGTGTTGAACCAAATATGTGTTCAGAAGAAGAATATAGCGTTAACAGGCGATGTGAATTTGTGCTTACAAACTAACGCAAATAATAATGATTCAAAATAAAAAAGCCGCTGATGAGCGGCTTTTTTTATTCACTTTTTTTGACCAAAATAACCACTTCACAAATTTGGTCTAATTTTAGATACAACTTTTGTTAATACCGAAAGTACAAATATACAAGTCCAAGATCGGCCTTGCCTAATTGCACTAAATATTTATTGCTTCGGCATTAACCAATTAAACTTATATTTTAGATTGAACAAAATATATAGATAATTGGTATAACTTTACAAGAACAAAATATGTATTTATGAGAAAAATTGCCCTAATACTTTCCGTCGTTATTTTATTTTCTGCAAACGCTAAAGCCCAGCAGCAATATAAAAAATATGATGATTTGTGGAAAAAAGTACAAAAATTTGAAGAAAGCAATCTGCCAAAATCAGCTTTAATCGAAGTTGAAAAAATTTACGCAAACGCAAAAAAAGAAAATAATGCGCCGCAACTCCTAAAAACATTGATATTTAAATCGAAATATGCTTTAGTGCTTGAAAAAGACGCTCAACTGAATATCATCAATTCCTTCAAAAAAGAAATTTCAATAACTGAATTCCCAACGAAAAACTTGTTGGAAAGTGTGCTTGCCAATTTATATTGGCAATATTATCAGCAAAACAGATGGAAATTTTACGACAGAACCACTACGGAATCTAAAGTGGATTCAGCTGATTTTAGAACCTGGGATTTGCAGACAATCTTTGCAGAAATTCATTTACATTTTCAAAAATCCTTAGAAAATGAGATGCTTGCACAAAAAACAGATTTGAACGGATTTAACGATATTTTGGAATTGCAGAAAGATTCCAAAATATTTCGCCCAACACTTTTTGATTTTTTAGCGCATAATGCGTTGGATTTCTATAAATCCACCGAAACATCCATCACAAATCCGGTTTACAAGTTTGAAATTTCGGAGGAAAAATATTTGGCAAATTTCAAAGAATTTTCAGGCATAAAATTAGAAACTAAAGACAGTTTATCGCTACAGTTCCAAGCGTTAAAAATTTATCAAAAACTGGCGGCATTTCACCAAAAGGAAAATCACCCCAACGCTTTTATTGCGGTTGAACTGGAACGACTTGCATTCGTAAAAGAAAACGCAACTTTTAGCGAAAAAGAAATCCTCTTTTTAAATTCATTAATCAACTTAAAAAACGAATTTAAAACATCAGAATCATCCACTTTAATCGATTTTGAAATCGCTTCTGTTTATAACAATCAGGCGAACAATTATGTGCCTTTAACAAAAACCGAAAATCAGTTTAAACGTGTAAAAGCCCTTGAAATTTGTGAGAAAGCCATGGCAAAATTTCCGAATAGTTTTGGCGCCCAAAAGTGTAATTTGCTAAAACAGCAAATTTTGAATCTTTCAATAAATATTACCGCTGAAAAATATGTGCCCAATTTAAAAGACAATAAGGTATTGGTTTCCTATAAAAATGTGCCCGAATTGTATTTTCACATCTTCAAAATCAGTGAAAAAGAAAAGGGAGAATTTGCAAGAACTTACAACGATTCGGCAAAAATTGCCTTTATAAAAAAACTGGACTTAGTAACAAATTTCCGTCAAACCTTAAAAACAGAGAATGATTACCAGCAGCACAGCACTGAAATTTTAATTCCGCCTTTTGTCAACGGAAATTATTTAATTTATGCTTCAACCTTCGAAACCTTAAACGCCAACAGTCTTTATGCCACGGCGATTATTCAGGCAACGGATATTGCCGTAGTTGAAAACCGACAAAATAACAGCAACACTTATCAAATTGTCGACAGAAATACCGGTAAACCATTGGTTGGAACCAAAGTAAACATCAAAAACTACGATACAGGAAAGTATAACAACCCAATAAATGAAAATTTCATTGCCGATAACAAAGGCCAGATAAATTTCAACGCCAAAAGTAATTACAGAAATGTGGTGCTCACCGTAAACCACAATAAGGAAATTGCCACATTTGGCGACTATTATTTAAATGAAAATAGGGCGATAAATCCTGAAACAGAAAACACCACCATCAATTCTTTTTTATTTACCGACCGAAGTATTTACAGGCTCGGACAAACAGTTTATTACAAAGGAATTGTGCTTAAAAGCCTCAAAAATAAATCGGAAGTCGTTGCCAATGAATTTGTTGAAGTCACTTTATATAATGTTAACCACGAACTAGTAACATCCGTTGAGTTAAAAACCAATGAGTATGGTTCGTTTAGCGGCGAATTTATATTGCCAATCAATGGTTTAACAGGAAGTTATTCCATTGAGGTTGAAAAAGGATCAAAAGACAGCGCGTTATATGGTTTAATTGATGCATTTAATTTTTCGAAAACTGAAATTTTGGTAGAAGAGTACAAACGTCCAAAATTTGAAGCAAAATTTAAGCCGATTACGGAAACCTTGAAAATAAATGATTCCGTTACCGTAAAAGGAAGTGCCGTTGCATTTGCAGGAAGCACCATTACCGACGCTAAAGTTTTGTATCGCGTGCACAGAAAAGTGCAATATCCAAAATGGTTTTATTGGCACCGACCAATTTTTCCTGCAGGGCAAGCACAGGAAATTGTTCATGGGGAAACCATTACTGATGCTCAGGGAAATTTCAACATCACTTTTAAGGCAATTCCCGACAAAAGCGTTGATGCAGCAAACTTGCCGATATTTATTTATGAAGTTACCGCGGATATTAAGGATATCAACGGTGAAACACGCATTGCCACCACCGAAATAAAAGTTGGGTACCACGCCTTGATTGCGGAAATTCAAATAGACAATGAAATCAACAAAAACAAAAAGGAAAACCTTATTACGGTTGTAACCAAAAACCTGAACGATGAAATTGTTTCCGCAAAAGGAAACTTGAAAATATACAAATTGCAGGCGCCAAAAAATGTGTTGAGAGCGCGTCCTTGGAATGCGCCCGATTATCAGGAACTCAATGAAGAAATCTTCAGAAATAAATTTCCGAATGAAGCTTACACCAATGAAAATGAAATTAAAAACTGGCCAAAAGGCGCTTTGGTTTTTGAAGAAAATTTTGACACCGCAAAAAACACCAAAATTCAGCTGAAAAAAATTCAGAAATGGGAATCGGGCCAATATGTTGTTGAATTGGAAACTGCAGATAAATACGGACAAAAAGTCACCGACAAACAGTTATTTATGGTTTTTAGCGAAAGGGAGAATCAGGTTGCCGACAATCAATTATTTGTGAGTTCAACAGATAAACAAAACTATAAACCCTTTGAAAATGTGGTGCTAAAAATTGGTTCGGCTTCAAAAAACCTATTTGTCACTATCGACATAGAAAAGGACCATAAAATAATTGATACCCAGATTATTCACCTGGAAAATAATTCGAAATTAATTCAAATTCCGGTCACCATAAAAGATTTGGGCGGATTTGCAGTTCATTACAGCTTCAGCAATTTTAACGCTTTTAAAAGTGGCACCTTGCCTATTTCAGTGCCTTATGAGAAAAAAGAACTGGAAATTGAAACTGTAACTTTCAGAGATAAATTGCAGCCTGGACAACAGCAAACCTGGAGTTTTAAAGTGAAAGGAGCAAAAGGAGATAAAGTTGCCGCAGAATTATTGGCAAGTATGTACGATGCTTCTTTGGATGAATTTAAAGTCCACAATTGGGAATTTAATCCAGCAGAACAACCGATTTATTATTCATACAATCAAAGAAATGCCAACAACAGTTTTGGGCACAGCTATTTCAATATTGCCAATTTACCGAAGAGTTATAATGACAATCTCCAACAATTTTTTGATCAATTAAATTGGTTTGGATTTAGTCTGAATAACAATCGATTAGAATATATGTTGAGAGAAAATGTTTCTGGAATTAATGTGAAAGGAAATATAGAAGTTGATGCAGTTGTTGTTCAAGAAGAAGCAATGGCAGATGAAAATGAAATGCAAGAAGTTGTCACTGTTGGTTATGGAAAGCAAACAGCATCCAAAAAAGAGGAAAACCTTGAAAAACTGGATCCTTCATCCATAAAAATTCGTAAAAACTTTCAGGAAACCGCTTTTTTCTATCCGCATTTATCAACGGATTCAGCAGGAAACATAAGTTTTAATTTTACCATTCCGGAAGCGTTAACACGCTGGAAATTGCAATTGTTGGCACATACCAACGAATTGGCAACTGCCATCAAAACATTGACCACCGTTACGCAAAAAGAACTGATGGTTTTGCCAAATCCGCCACGATTTTTAAGAGAAGGCGATACCATTGTGTTTTCAAGCAAAATTTCAAATTTAACATCGGATATTCTCAATGGAGTAGCTGTTTTAGAATTGACTGATGCACTTACCGGAAAACAAATTGATGACTTATTGGGAAATAGTTTAGCCTCACAAAATTTCAAGGTCGATGCAAAAGGAAACACGCAAATAAGCTGGAAACTGATAATTCCTGATGGAATTCAGGCCGTGCAATATAAAATCATGGCGAAAGCCGGCGATTTTAGTGACGGCGAACAAAATGTATTGCCGGTATTATCGAACAGAATGTTGGTAACCGAAACGCTGCCTATGTGGGTTCGAAGCAACCAAACCAAAACTTTCACTTTAGACAAGTTAAAAAACAATGCGTCAACCACGCTTAAAAACCATAAGTTGACATTGGAAATTACTTCGAATCCGGCCTGGTACGCGGTGCAAAGTTTGCCTTATTTAATGGAATATCCTTACGACTGTTCCGAGCAAACATTTTCTCGATACTATGCAAATTCATTGGCTTCACATATTGTAAATTCAAATCCGCGCATTCAGGAAGTCTTTAATCAGTGGAAATCGAGCGACGTACTGATTTCAAATTTGGAGAAAAATGAGGGATTGAAATCCATTATTATACAGGAAACGCCTTGGTTACGCGATGCACAAAGTGAAACCGAACAGAAAAAACGCATCGCTTTGCTGTTCGATTTAAACAAAATGACGCACGACCAGCAGGCATCCATCAACAAACTGAAAGAACAACAATTCAACAACGGCGGGTTCCCTTGGTTTAAAGGAAGCGATTATCCAAACCGATACATTACCCAACACATTGCCGCAGGTTTTGGGCATTTACAAAAATTGGGCGGTACCGTAGCAGCTGATAAATCGGCACAAAACATCATTTCAAAAGCGGTAAACTTTTTGGATGAAGAAATTTTGGACGATTATAACAAACTTTTATCTGAAGCAAAAAAATTAAGAGACAAGGAAAAATCCAAAGAAAAAGGCCTGAAAGCGGAAACAGATTATCTGGCCAAAAATCATTTAGGGCACATTCAACTGCATTATTTGTATATGAGAAGTTTTTATAAAGACGCAAAACTTTCAGAAAATGCACAAAAAGCAGTAAATTATTATACAAAACAATCGGCCAATTATTGGAAAGAATTCAATTTGTATTCAAAAGGAATGATTGCTTTGGTGCAGCATAGAACGCAAAATAAAACGGCGGCTTCAACCATTTTAAAATCATTGCATGAAAACAGTATTGTGAGCGACGAATTGGGAATGTATTGGAAAGAAAATACCGCCAGCTGGTTTTGGCACCAAGCGCCAATTGAAACTCAGGCGTTGCTGATTGAAGCTTTTTCTGAAATTGAAAATAATACCGCAACGGTTGATGAACTAAAAGTTTGGTTGTTGAAAAATAAGCAAACAAATAGCTGGAAAACAACAAAGGCAACCACTGAAGCCGTGTATGCTTTGTTATTGCAAGGCAGCGATTGGCTGGTCATAAACGAATCGGTTGAAGTTAGGGTAGGAAACCAAAAAATTGAACCTTCCACTCCCGATAGCCATCGGGAAGAAAATGTAAAAATTGAAGCGGGCACGGGCTACTTTAAAACTTCATGGAACGGCACTGAAATTACGCCAGAAATGGGTGTAGTTACCATTTCCAAAAAAGACAAAGGCATTGCCTGGGGCGGATTGTATTGGCAATATTTTGAAGATTTAGACAAAATAACATCAGCGGAAACACCGCTTAAACTGACTAAAAAACTGTTCTTGAAAACCAATTCAGATAAAGGCAAACTGTTAACAGAAATAATTCAAAATACGCCTTTAAAAGTCGGTGATTTAATTACCGTGCGTATTGAACTAAAAGTTGACAGATCAATGGAATTTGTGCATATGAAAGATATGCGTGCCAGCGGATTAGAACCTATCAATGTGTTGTCTGCCTACAAATGGCAAGATGGATTGGGTTATTACGAAAGCACCAAAGACGCTTCAACAAATTTCTTTTTTGATAATTTGCCAAAAGGCGTTTATGTTTTTGAATATGATTTGCGTATTAATAATGCCGGTAATTTCAGCAACGGAATTACGAACATCCAAAGTATGTATGCGCCGGAATTCAGCAGCCATAGTGAAGGAGTTCGAATTATTAGTAATTAGCTGTTAGAAAAAATAGATTTAATGCTAAAAAGTATAGCAATTTATAGCTGGTTATTTTGGGCGTTACCACAAGGGTCGGGCTTTTCGTTACAATCTTTTTTAAAGCAAAAAGAGCTTCAAAAAAGTATTTCCACTGCAATCCCTAACGCAAATGTTGCAGTAACAAAAATTATGCAGAAAAAAATTAACTAATTCTCAAATAGTCAATTCTTAATA
>JAVVEF010000126.1:0-7579 GCA_032251275.1 Lutibacter sp. | reverse complement strand
TTCTTTGTTTTATAAGCCTTTAAAGATATGAAATTAAATACCGACCTCAATAAAGGTATTCACAAATTTTTTTTGAAACAATTTTAACTTTTCATTTGTGATTTCGCTAACCGTTTTCATCCATTTTCAACACAACCCCAGTTATTAATTATGCATTATATGATAAATATCATAATAATATTAACACCTAAAAGCCAAATTGTTTGATAATACCATAATATAAAGTGCTTTTAAAGCAAATTATTTGAATTATTATTAATAAATTTGCATAAGAAATAGCGTTGAAAATTATTTCCAAATTTTAGCGTATTTCTTCTTAAATAATTTAACAATTTTGAATTAGAATATGTTTAAAATAATCGAAAAAAAATTCCTTTCAGAAAATGTGGCAAAACTGGTTATTGAAGCCCCATATATTGCCAAAAGCAGAAGAGCTGGACATTTTATCATCTTAAGAATCGATAAAAATGGCGAAAGAATCCCATTAACAATTTCAGATGCTGATGTTGAAAAAGGCACAATTTCCTTAATCGTACAAAGAGTTGGCGTTTCATCCCATAAACTCTGCGCTATGAATGCAGGTGATTTTATATTGGATGTGGTGGGGCCACTTGGAAAAGCGACCCATATTGCTAATGTTGGAACCGTTTTATGCGCTGGTGGCGGTGTAGGCGTTGCGCCTCTATTTCCTATTGTACAAGCGATGAAATTGGCAGGTAACAGGGTTATCACCATCATTGCGGCCAGAAACAAAGACCTGGTAATTCTTGAAAATGAAATGGCTGAATACTCGGATGAGCTTATTGTGATGACCGATGATGGCTCAAAAGGCACGAAAGGTCTGGTAACTCACGGAATGGAAGAAGTCATTCTAAGAGAAAAAGTAAATGAGGCCATTGTGATTGGCCCGGCCATTATGATGAAATTCGCCGCTTTAACAACAAAAAAATACGACATTCCAACCATGGCAAGTTTAAACACCATTATGGTTGACGGTACAGGAATGTGTGGTGCCTGCAGGGTTTCTGTTGGCGGAAAAACAGAATTTGTTTGTGTTGACGGACCCGAATTTGACGCCCATAAAGTTAATTTTGATGAAATGCTAAGCAGGTTAGGCGCTTATAAAGACAAGGAATCAGAAAACTATGATGCGTACGTAAAATCTTGTGAAGCAACCGCACTAAACTAACTGAAAAATATATATCTCATAAAATATTCGTAAAATGGAAGAAGAATTAAACGAAGAATATTATAAAGCCGAACGCAAAACCGAGTGGCGCGATAAGTTACGTAAAGAAATAAAAGCCAAAGAGCGGACTAATATCTCAAGGGTTCGTATGCCCGAAGCTGACCCCAATGTTCGCAACAAAAGCAATCTTGAAGTAAATAAAGGCTTAACCCTGGAGATGGCACTTGCTGAATCTCACCGTTGCCTTGATTGTGCCATTCCTACTTGTATTATTGGCTGCCCGGTTGGCACCAACATTCCAAAATTTATAAAATTTCTTGAAGCAGGAGACGTGCTTGGCGCCGCCGAAGTTCTTAAAGAAAATAACTCCTTGCCGGCAATTTGCGGGAGGGTTTGCCCGCAGGAAATACAATGCGAAGCGCAATGTTTTTATGTGAAGAAACTAAGCAAAGAAGGTGCCGCTATTGGCCATCTCGAAAGATTTGTAGCCGATTACGCACGTGAACACGGAGAAGCGACCATTCCGGCATTGGCTGAACCTAACGGCATTAAAATGGCGGTGATTGGCTCAGGACCTGCGGGATTGACAGTTGCAGGTGAATTGGCAAAGTTTGGCTATGATGTTACCGTTTTTGAAGCCTTACATGATCTTGGCGGTGTTCTAAAATATGGAATTCCCGAATTTCGCCTTCCTAAGTCAATTGTTGACTATGAAATTAATACCATCAAAAATATGGGGGTTAAGTTCATTACCAATTTTATTGTGGGAAAAACCGCTTCAATTGATGATCTGAAAGAAGAAGGTTATGTTGCCTTTTTTATTGCCAGTGGTGCCGGATTGCCAAATTTCATGAATATTCCCGGTGAAAATTATAGCGGAATTCAAAGCGCCAACGAATTTTTGACCCGTGTAAATTTAATGGGCGGAGGCAATAAAAATTTCGACACGCCTGTTCATACCGGTAAAAATGTGGTCGTTGTGGGTGGCGGAAATACTGCAATGGACTCCGTAAGAACTGCAAAACGCATGGGTGCTGAAAGAGCCATTATTATGTACAGACGTTCTATGGAAGAAATGCCGGCAAGAGCAGAAGAAATAAAACATGCCATTGAAGAAGATATTGAATTCATCAACCTTGCCTCGCCCATTGAATATTTTGCTGATGAAAGAGGAAAGGTTAATAAAATGCGTGTACAAAAAATGGAATTGGGAGAACCTGACGCATCCGGCAGAAGACGTCCGGTGGTCATTGAAGGTTCTGAATATGATATTGATGTTGACAGCGTGGTTATCGCAGTTGGTGTTTCTCCAAACCCAATTGTGCAACAAAGCATGCCCGAACTTGAAATCACCAAATGGAATACCATTAAAGTTGATGAAAATATGATGACTTCCATTTCGGGACTTTTTGCCGGTGGCGATATTGTTAGAGGTGGCGCAACGGTAATTCTTGCAATGGGCGACGGAAGAAAAGCCGCCTCCGGAATGCATGACTACGTGCAGTCTGAAGTTTTGGTTAAAGTTTAGTTTTTAAAATTACAACAAAAGCCTTTAAAACAAAATCCTGTTAATCAGTTAATTAACAGGATTTTTTGTGGTATCTAATATTTCTTGAGATAAAAAAATTAGTTGAAGACCCCTATTCAAAAAACAAAAAATTAGAAGGTATAACGAAAGCACTTTACAACAAAGTGCCGATAATTTTGCAAACAAATTTATTGTTATAATTGGTCTGTTATGGATTTTGTTTTGAGACTGAATTTACGCCATCTAAATATTTAACAATTATTTGTAAGGATTTATAGAATTTGCCATCTAATAATTTATAAGTGCAGTAAAATTATATTAACCCTGCAAGTGATTATGTCTGATAAGACCAGTTACCTGCAAAGCATAAAAATGAAAACGGATGACTTTCAAATTCCCTAAAAATAATTTTGAATCCGAGAGTGAACTTTCTAAAAAATCAATTACTAAGATACCTCTAAGAATTTACTTTAAAAGCACTGCATAGCGCTATGCCAAAGGTTTGGCAATAAAATTCCTATCAAAAAAATTTAATTTAATTTAATTTAATTTAATCAAACTATGTTTAAAAATTTAGTTTTAGCAACACTATTGCTTTTAAGTACCCTTTCGTTTTCTCAAAAATCACCGAATTCTTCAGAAATTCTTCAAAATATAACAAACCATAATAAAGGTAAATTTTTTGTTTATTGGGGTTGGAATAGAGCTAATTACTCAAAATCCGATATTACATTTAAAGGCGACAATTATAATTTCACTTTGCATAATGTTGCAGCAAAAGACAAGCCAAAACCTTTTGGAATCTTCTACTTAAAACCTGATGAAATTACCATACCGCAAACAAATTTTAGAATTGGCTATTTTTTCAAAGAAAATTATAATATTTCGATTGGTTTTGACCATATGAAATATGTGATGCGAAATAATAAAACAGTAAAAATTGATGGAAATATAAATATTGGTGGCGAGTTTGATGGTGTTTACAACAATGATGACATTATATTGACTAAAGATTTTTTGCTTTTTGAGCATACCGATGGGTTAAATTATGTGAACGTTGAAGTCAGTCGGTTTGATGCGCTTGATAAATTGATGAAATTTAAAATTAAGGGAATAGACATTAACTTAACTGAGGGTATCGGGGCAGGGATATTATACCCAAAAACAAACACCACTTTAATGGGTAAGCAACTTTATGACGAATTTCATCTTTCGGGTTACGGTGTCTCAGCACATGCCGGATTAAATATTGGATTTTTAAAATACTTTTTTATTCAGTCAAACATCAAGGTTGGGTATATCAATATGCAGGATATAAGAACCACAAAAAGCTCATCAGATTCTGCTTCACAGCATTTTACATTTTTCGAAAACATGTATGTTTTTGGCGCAAAATTTAATCTGTTTAATTAGTTTTTGATTATTGTTGTAATGGATAGTGTTGTTTTTTTATGATTTCATGTAGCATAAAATAACAAAACAAATTCTTTTAAACCAATGCTATAAAGGTATAGCATATTCTTAATGAAATATTGCTGCAATATTGTTATTCAAAAAAAAAGAAAAAACCCCTGTAATCAAATGATTAACGGGGTTTATTTGTACCTCGAGCGGGAATCGAACCCGCACTTCCTTGCAGAAACTGGATTTTGAATCCAGCGCGTCTACCAATTCCGCCATCGAGGCCTATTATAAAGAATTTCTCAAAATTCTTAACTTTTCAAATTTAAAACACCTCAAACTTGAATCGGTCTGCAAATTTAAAAATAATTTTCATCTAAAACAGAAAAACTTCACTTAGTTATAGTAATACCGTTGAAATAATTTTAAATTTGCAATCAAAATCCAACAACGCACTTAAATACATCGCTAAAAAATGGACATCCCTTACCTAGAACCTAAAATTTTTGCCTGTACACAAAGCAAAGAATTGGCTAAAAACATTGCCAAACATTACGGAATACCACTTGGAAACGTCGTGGTAACCAGATTTAGCGATGGGGAGTTCCAGCCTGCATTTGTTGAATCGGTTAGAGGAAGACGTATTTTTATTGTGGGTTCCACATTTCCAAATTCAGATAATTTAATGGAAATGCTTTTGATGCTTGATGCCGCAAAAAGAGCTTCTGCACGTCACGTCACGGCTGTTATTCCTTATTTTGGCTGGGCACGCCAAGACCGAAAAGACCAGCCGCGTGTTGCCATTGGCGCAAAATTAGTGGCGAATCTTTTGCAAACTGCAGGAGCAACGCGAATTATTACGATGGACTTGCACGCTGATCAAATTCAGGGCTTCTTTGAAAAACCAGTAGACCATTTGTTTGCTTCAACTATCTTTCTGCCTTATATCCATTCATTAAATCTGCAAAATTTAACCATTGCCTCGCCTGATATGGGCGGATCTAAACGCGCTTATGCCTACTCTAAATTTTTAGAAAGCGATGTGGTGATTTGCTATAAGCAACGCATAAAAGCAAATGAAATAGATTCTATGGAATTAATTGGCGAAGTAAAAGACCGGCACGTGATTATTGTAGATGATATGGTTGATACTGGCGGAACGCTTGCCAAAGCTGCGGATGTGATGATGGAAAAAGGCGCCTTAAGTGTGCGTGCAATTTGCACGCATCCTATTTTATCAGGAAACGCTTATGAAAAAATAGAAAACTCTAAATTAATGGAGTTAATTGTTTCCGACACAATTCCTTTAAAAAGAGAAAGTTCTAAAATAAAAGTTGTAACTTGCGCCCCTTTATTCGCGGATGTTATGCACAAAGTACAGGACAACACATCCATAAGCGGACAATTTTTAATGTAAATAATAATTAAATATAAATAAATGAAATCAATTACAATCACCGGATCTAAAAGAGAAAGCGTGGGCAAAGTAGCTACTAAAGCCCTACGTAATGCTGGACAGGTACCTTGCGTATTATACGGAGGAGACAAAGCATTACACTTTTCAGCAGACGAAACTGCATTCAAAAACTTAGTGTACACTCCAAACGTTTATACTGCTAAGATTGAATTTGAAGGAAACAAATACAATGCAATTTTGCAAGACATTCAGTTTCACCCAGTATCAGACAAAATTTTACACATCGATTTTTATCAGTTATTTGATGATAAATTGGTGACTTTGGCAATTCCAGTACAATTGGTTGGCACAGCACCTGGTATTATCAGAGGTGGATCGTTGCGTTTTGCACAACGTAAATTAAACGTTAGAGCATTGCCTGGAGATTTACCAGACTTTATTGACGCCAATATCTCAAAATTAGACATTGGAGATAAATTATATGTTACTGAAGTAGCCAGCAAAAAATACACTATTTTACATCCTGAAAATACTGTAATTGCGCAGGTTAGAACTTCTCGTAATGTTGCGAAAGCTGCTACAGTTGAAGCTAAAGGAAAAAAATAATATTTTTATTAAGTATGAAAAAGCGTTGCAATAGCAGCGCTTTTTTCATTTAAACAAACCGCAATCTTTTTACTACTTTTACATGATGCAATGGAATAAATTACTAAAATTATTGTTTGGTTCAAAAAAGGAAGCTCCAGAGCAACATCCTATGAAAAAATATTTAATTGTTGGCTTAGGAAATATTGGCGAAAAATATGCGGAAACCCGTCACAATATCGGGTTTAAAATTTTAGACGAATTGGCCTCAAAAGAATCCGTTTCGTTTGAAAGCGAAAAACTCGGTGCCATCGCTACTTTCAAATTTAAAGGAAGGACTTTTATTTTGTTGAAACCTTCAACTTATATGAATTTAAGCGGCAAAGCCGTGAAATATTGGCTCACCAAAGAAAATATTCCCATCGAAAATTTATTGGTTATCTGCGACGATTTAAACTTAGATTTTGGCGCCATTCGATTAAAAGCAAAAGGAAGCGACGGCGGGCATAATGGTTTAAAAGATATTACGGCCGTTTTACAAACCCAGGAATATGCGCGATTCAGATTTGGCGTTGGTTCACAATTTTCAAAAGGCCGCCAGGTAGATTTCGTTTTGGGCGAATGGGACAAAAATGAATTAAAATCACTTCCAGAACGTCTGGATCGATCGGCAGAACTCGTCAAATCATTTGGCACCGCCGGTTTAAACATCACCATGAACACCTTTAACGGCACCTAAAAATAATAAATTCGATTTTATTCTGGGTGATGTGGGCGTTCCCCTGCGGGTCAGGCTTTCCGCTGCAATCTGTCATCGCGAGCGAAGTGTAGCTATCTTTTAGCCGGTTTATAAATTCGCAATGCCAGGATTTCCGCTTCAATCCTTAACGCAAATCGAATAATTCATAATTGCAAATTTCAAGAAATTAAGAAAAATATTTTTTAAACATCCATCCAAAAAGTCTTCCCTTAGGGAAGATTTAGATGGGAATTTTGGTCCGATGCGTACCATTCGGCATTTGACGTTCCGGTTTCCTGTAATTTCAAGGAATGCAACTTCACGTTTTCCGGCAACCTGCTATTAATTTTTTCAGCAAAATCAACCAGCATCATTTCACTGGTTGGTTGATAATCGACCAAAATAACGTTGTGGTCTCTTTTTTCCAGTTCTTTTGCCAATTCAATATGTGGCGTATTTTTGTTAAATACGGTTGCGTGGTCAAATCTGTTCACAATTTCAGAAGCGACAATTTTTTTCAGATCACCAAAATCAATCACCATTCCATATTTCACGTGGTTTGTATCACTTATTGGCGATCCAATAACCGTTACTGAAAGTTTGTAACTGTGACCGTGTATATTTTTACATTTTCCATCATAGCCATACAATGCGTGTGCAGTTTCAAAATTAAATTGCTTTGTGATTCTAATCTTACTCATCTTCCTTAAAAATATTTAT
>JAVVEF010000125.1:0-7648 GCA_032251275.1 Lutibacter sp. | reverse complement strand
ATTTTATATATTGCTGTTAATTCATCATTTTACTGATAGTTAACCTTCATTTTATTTTAAGGATTAAAATTGCAAGGCATTAATTCTTTATTGGTTCAATTAACTTTTACTAAAATCCACCCTCATTTCAGCACAGGAAATTTTACAAAAATGATAACTATCATTATTAAGAATGACGAGCATCATTGTACTAACAATCCCTTCAGTATAATTTAGCACATTATAAACCAATAAAATTTTTAATTATGCCATTAGTACAATTTAACCGCCGTATGCCTATGTTGGACAGAATGTTTCCTGAATTCTCAGACATTACAGAAAACATGATGACAGAAGATTTATTCCGAAGTGAAAATTGGATGCCGTCAATTAATGTAAAGGAGCACAAAAATGATTTTCAAATTGAAGTTGCTGCACCTGGATTTACAAAAAAAGATTTTGAAGTTTCCATTAGTGATGATGTTTTAACAATTTCTGCCGAAAGCAAAAAAGAAAAAGAAGAAGAAGATGAAAATTACTCACGCAGGGAGTTTTTTCACAATTCATTCACAAGAACTTTTACTTTACCAAAAAGTATAGATCTTCACAAAAAAATTAAAGCCAAATATGATAATGGAATTTTGTCAGTTCAATTGGAAAAAATGGAGGCCGCAAAAGGTTTGGAAAAGAAAAAAATGATTGAAATCAGTTAATCTTGTTTTGAAATCAATTAATTTTATTCAGTAAATCCGGGAAATTAAATTTTCCCGGATTCTTTAACCTAAAGGATAAAAAAAATGGAAAAACATCAATTGAACCAAACAGAAAAGAGATCTAATTTCGACAGCAGTATTGAGCGTTTACACGCCAAAGCCCAAAAATGGCTATCAGAAATTGAGTTTATTAAAATTGAACAAAATTTTCTTAAGGAACTGCTTTCCGAACATATTATAGGTTTGTGCAAAACCAATAATTATGATCAGGCTAAAGTGTTATTGAAAGGAATAGAACACGAAGCCAAATTGGGCAGTAAATTGATGGAATCCATTAAGGAACATAAAATTAATTTGGCCTTGCTTCTAGAAAATATCCAATTAAAAAACGAAACCAAATTTAGGGACAATCACAGACTTTTAAAAGTGGAAGTCAAAAATTATATAGAAAACTTTAAATATATAAAAGAACAGGTATTTGAGCTGGTGTTGATGGTTATGAAAAATGAAAAGGAAAGAAAACTGCTTCCAAAATAATACTACAAAAGTTCAAATGATTAATTAACCGTTTTCAAGTTTTGGTTCTTTGAAATTTTTTATACTGAATTTATAACAAATTACTTTGCAATACATTGTGGACGTGACAATTAAAAATTGTGATGCGTTATTAATTTATGAAACACATTTTAAAAAAGCGTTATTTTATTTGGGGTGAAATGAATACTGATTTAATGTGTTTACAGAAAATTTTGAAACAGCCAGACTGTAAGAATTAAAAGTGAAAACGGTTTTTTTTTACATTATTCCGTTTTCAATTTTTCAGTTCTTTGAAATTTTGTGTAGTTAATTTTAACAATGCCAAATGAAAATGCTTGAAGAAATAAGAATTAGTTATACAAATTTGATGAAATATTTTTTATACTATTTTTTGCAGTTTATACCGGTATTATTATTGGGATATGGGATTATACTAAATTAGATTGCGTTAAATTTTATGAAAAATGTAAAAGAAGTTGTGATAGAATTAAAAATTGAAAACGGTTTATTTCTTAATTAAAATTCCAGTCAAATAAGTTGAAAATTTTTATCCAGTCGTTTGGAAAAGAAGCGTTTAATTCAATTTTTTTATTGGTTATGGGTTGTGTAAAATGAAGTGAGTAGGCGTGCAGGAATAATTTTTCACAGTCAAATTCTTGTTCAAACATTCTGTTATGAAACCGATCACCATATTTATAATCACCAACTATTGGGTGATTTATTTTGTTTAAATGAATTCGAAGCTGGTGCATTCTTCCTGTGGCTGGCGTCAGTTTTACCAGACTGTATCGAGAATTTTTATAGGGAATTACCGGGATTTCAAGCAATTTTGTGTGAATGGGTTCGCAATAAGTTTCGGCATCTTTATATATTTTGGTGTCGGGATTTTTAACCGGCGAGTCAATTACCAAAGCCAAGTCCACAAATCCGCGCACAATTCCATAATACGTTTTTTGAATTTGATTGGCATTAAACAATTCCTGAAAAACAGCGACATCTTCTTTTTGTTTTGCCAACATTAATACACCCGATGTTTTCCTGTCCAATCTGTGAACCGGATAAAAATGGCATCCAAATTGCGCGAAAAGCAAATCTAAAAGTGTTTCATCTTTAATGTTACGTGCATAATACGAATTGTGAATCAGCACATTGTTGGGTTTGTTTACAATGATAATATGGCGATCTTCAAAAAGGATTTCAATGTTCATTTGGCAAATATAAGGTAATAGCGGTGGTTTGGGCATAAAGTTTGTTCCTCAGTTATCAATTTAAAAATGGATTTGTGATAAATTATAAGCATTTACAAAAGCTGCGGTAAGATTCGTATTTGTTAGGATGAAATTTGCGTTAGGGACTGCAGCGAAAATCCTTTTTTAATTCGCCTTTTCGGCGAATCAAAAAAGATTGCAGCGAAAGGCGCGACCCTTGCGGTAACGCCCAAATAATTAAATGAGATTGATTTTTGTCCCTATAATTTAGCGAATAATGCTGTTAAAGCGTCAATAATTTCAATAGTTTTAACACATCTTTAGCATTGCAGATGTGTGAATCTTGTAACTAATTTAAAAAAATATGTAACTTTACACAGTCTATTATTTCGCAAATTTGCAGTAGTTAATTTCAAATTTAAAACAATAATAAAATGAAAAAAATAATAGTATTTGTACTTTTAGCTTCCATGGTCATATCTTGTGGAACTCCAAAAACAGTTATCCAATCGAAAAAAGTCATTAAAGGCTACTGGTCCTTAGACCAAATTACCTATAGTGAACCCGGAACATTTGACGTAACTTTATTGAATGATGCTTCAAGAGATTGTTTCATCGGAAGTAAATGGCGTTTTATTCCTAACAACAATACGGGCGTATATACCATTACCGATGCACATTGTGTACCAACAGGCGATCGTAATTTTAATTTTACCATTCAAGAAACGAATGCAGAAAGCGGACTTTATGATTTCTTATTGAAACCAACTGATGAAAGACAAAGATCTGAAGATAATACAGGTTTCAGATTACAGTTGACTCAATTGACAGAAACTACTATGAGATGGGAACAAACCGTTTCTGTAGAAGGAAAACCATTTATAATTTATATGAACTTTAATAAAATAAACGAATAATGAGAACATTCTTTAAAAAAACAGCATTGGCTGCTTTAACACTAATTTTAGTGGCTGGTTTAAGTAGTTGTGAAGCTACCAAAAATGCAAATAACGCACAAAAGGGTGCAGTAATAGGAACTGCAGGTGGTGCCATATTGGGTGCTATTATTGGCAACAATGTCGGAAAAGGCGGAAAAGGAGAAATTGGCGCAGTGATTGGTGGTGTTGTAGGCGGAACTGCAGGTGTGCTTATTGGAAATAAAATGGACAAACAGGCCCAAAAAATTGAGGAAGAGATTCCAGGCGCTCAAGTTGAACGTATTGACGACGGTATTTTAGTGACTTTTGATGAAAACAGTGGCGTACATTTTGAAACTGAAAAATATAATATCACGGCTTCTTCTGAAACCTTGCTTACCAAATTGGCCAATATTTTGAAAGAATATCCTGATACGAATGTATTGGTGGTTGGCCATACAGACAGCAGCGGAGCAGCATCATACAATATGACGCTTTCTGAAAAAAGAGCTTATGCAGTAACCAATTATTTTGTTCAATCTAAAGGATTGAGTTCATCAAGATTTACAACCACTTGGTTTGGTGAAGATCAACCAATTGCCGATAACTCAACTGCAGAAGGTCGCGCTAAAAACCGTAGGGTAAATATTGCGATTGTTCCGAATGAAAAAATGAAAGAAGATGCCAAAATAGAAGCTGGCGAAAACTAATAACCCTATTAGATTTATGGAAAAACCGAAACAAATTGTTTCGGTTTTTTTTGTTTATAATGGGTTCTAAGCTAAATTTCAACGATTAAATAATGACACAATAAAAAATATTTTAAACTTTTAAATTTTTCAACTTATAACTACCTTACAGCACTAAAATATAAAGCAGTGCAGGGAATCGTTGACAGTATGGCGCAATTCCAATTATCTTGGTTAAACTGGTTTTTGGCATTTTTGGCTTCCTTTATTCTTGGGATGGGAAAGGCCGGAATAAAAGGGCTTGGCGTTTTAATTGTAACTTTAATGGCTATTATTTTTGGAGGAAAGGCTTCCACAGGAATTTTAATTCCGTTAATGGTAGCTGCCGATATTTTGGCTGTTTTTTATTATAACCGACATACACAATGGAAGTTTTTGCTAAAAATATTGCCAACTATGGTTTTGGGCGTATTGATAGGGGTGTGGTTTGGAAATGATATTTCCGAAAAATTATTCAAACAAATCATGGCTATTTTCATCATTTTAACCGTGATTATGATGGTTTGGATGGATCGAAAAAAGAATATGGCAGTTCCCAAACATTGGTTTTTTGCCAGCAGCATGGGACTTTTATCAGGAATTACGTCTATGATTGGTAATTTGGCAGGTTCTTTTGCCGATATCTATTTTTTGGCAGTTCGCTTGCCTAAAAATCAGTTTATAGGTACGGCAGCCTGGTTGTTTTTGATTATTAATGTGTTTAAATTGCCTTTTCATATTTTTGTATGGAAAACGGTGACTTCGGATAGCCTTTTGCTGAATTTATTCCTGATTCCGGGAATTTTGCTCGGTTTTATAAGCGGTGTGGCATTGGTTAAATTGTTAAACAATGAAGTTTACCGCAAATTTATTATGGTGGTGACTGCTATAGGCGCTTTGATGATTCTTTTTAGATAACTTTAAATTTAATATGATGGAAGAACATTTTTTTCATTGTCCGTATTGTTGGGAAGAAATTTCTATGTTATTGGATACTTCCGTAAACAATCAAACTTATATTGAAGATTGCGAGATCTGTTGCAATCCAATCGAAATAAATCCCATATTTGAAAATGGTGAATTGATTGCTTTACATATTAAAAGCGAGGAGGAGCAGTGAATTTAATTTAAAGAAATAGCCTGTTTTAATTGAGAAACAGATTGCATACCCGATTGTCTCCAAATTTGTTTTCCTTGTTTAAAAACCATAAAAGTAGGAACGCCACGCACTTGATATTTCGCTGCCAGGGTCGGATTGGTATCCACATTGATTTTTATGATACTTATTGAATCTTTTAATTCCGCTTTTAATTGTTTTAAAACAGGCGCCATACTTTTACAGGGCCCGCACCAATCGGCATAAAAATCGATTAAAACAGGAACATTTTGATTGATAATGTCTTCGAATGATTTTTTCATTTTATGTTGTTTTAAACGCTACTTAAAGTTACAAAAAACACCCATCATTAATGAACAAATTAATCAAAAAAGTTTATATCATTTTAAAAGATTTTAAAACGATTTAATGCTCATTATTAACAATTTGCGTAATTTTCTCTTTTTTCGACATTTTTAAATAAACCAACACTAGAAGGGCTAATGAACTGCAAAATAAAAATCCGTAAAATAACGGCAAGGCAGTATCAGAAACAAACCTGCCAATAAAAGTACTGAGAGGAACAGCCATCATTGTAGATAAAAACCCCGTAATTGCCGCGCCAATTCCTGCAATATGGCCAACAGGTTCCATCGCCAAGGCCCTTAAATTTCCAAACAGAAATCCAATCGCAAAAAACTGCATTCCGAAAAAAGACAATAAAACGCCAATACTTGGATTTGCCGTGCCATGGAATAAAACAATATAAAGTAAAGAAACTCCAAAAAAGGCGGAAAGAGCGGCGGTTACCATTTTTTCCATCCCGTATTTTATGACAAGGGTTCCGTTTAAGAAAGTGGCAGAACCTATTGAAATGGCCAAACCTGCAAAAATATAGGGAAACTGCTCTTTTAAATCGTATTGAATTTGAAAAATTTGTTGTGCCGTACTTAAATAGACCATAAAGGAACCCGTAACAAAACCTGAAATTATTGTAAAACCTATGGTTCTTTTTGCTTTCAAAATTTCTTTCATTCCATTGACAAAAATTTTTCCGGTAAATTTAACACGATACTTTATGGGCAAGGTTTCCGGCTGTCTTTTCCAAAACCAAAACGAAACTAAAATGCTGAATAGTAATTGAATATAAAATATTGCCTGCCAATTGTAATGGTCTAAAACAAATTTACCCAAAGCAGGGGCAATGATTGGCACAAAAATAAACACCACGGTAATAAAAGACATAACGCGCGCCATATAATCGCCGCTATACGTATCACGAACCATAGCAATACTGATAGTTCTTGGCGCTGAAAGTCCGATTCCCTGTAAAATTCTGCCGGCAACCATCATTTCCAGACTTTCTGAAAAAACACAGATAAAACTGGCAATAATAAATATACCAAAACCCATATAAACAATGGGTTTCCGACCTAAACTGTCTGAAATCGGCCCAAAAAACAAGGGTCCGAGTCCAAGACCCAAAAAAATCATGGTAATAAGCAATTGATTGTCAACAACATTCGTTGTGCCAATTGAAAATCCGATATATTCCAAAGCCGGTAACAGCGCGTCAATTGCCAACGCGACAATCGACATTAAGGATGCCATTAAAGCAATGAATTCAAATTGGGAAGGACTCTTTTTTTGCATTGTGCAAATGTACAGTAATTGTGTTTGGGGTAAAGCGCTTTTGTCATTGTAAAAGTGATCATTCAATAAGAATTTGTAATTTGCATTAAATAAAAGCATATTTATGAACATTGAAACACTAAAGAAAAGTATTAATGGCGTTGATATTTATATTTTGGATCAAATTTTAAAAGATTGCTATCAGCCTGGAGCAAAAATTTTAGATGCCGGTTGTGGGAATGGCAGAAATCTAAAATGGTTTTATGAAACTGGTTTTGAAATTCACGGAACCGAGATTGATCAAAAAAAATTGCATGAGTGTAAGGATTCTTATCCACAGCAAAAAAATAATTTCATAGAAGCTTTTGTGGAACAAATGCCTTATGAATCAAACAGCTTTGACCATTTGGTTTGCATTGCCGTATTGCATTTCGCCCATGATTTAGATCATTATTTAAAGATGTTTAATGAATTACTCAGAATATTAAAACCTCAGGGAAGTTTATTGATACGTACTGCAACTAATATTGGAATTGAAAATGAGGTTCAACATTTGGGTGATGGTATTTTTAAATTTCCAGATGGTACAACAAGGTTTTTATTAACACTAGATATTCTTAAAAAATTAGAATCGGACAGACGTTTTAATTGGACAGAAAATGTAAAAACAACTATTGTGGCCCATAAAAGAGCTATGACAACTTTGGTGCTACAAAAGTTATAGTATAGGAGCGAGTTTGAATATCATAAAAATTCTATTTAACATAATATAAATTATAATACAAATTACATCATTTTCGTTTTATGGCTGTTTAAGGTAATTTGTAAGTTATAATTG
>JAVVEF010000124.1:0-7708 GCA_032251275.1 Lutibacter sp. | reverse complement strand
CAAATATAAAAAATTATAGTTGCTTATTTGGGTTTAGCAACGTCTTTTTTGATTAACTGATTTTAAATGAAATTATTGCAGGGTTAATTCTCTGTTTGCTTTGCGATTTGAAAGTTTGCTAATTTCTGACATCCTGTCCCCAAAGCAATTTGTCCCGAAGGGTTTTTATGAATGTTTGCTGGTTAATTTCAGCAATATTTAAAGTGAAATCCGATTTTTCAATAAAAATTTGTGTTTTGCTGTCAATGGTTGTAATTCTTGAATCAAGCGACAGGAAAAATTTATCTTCTCTTCCGCTAACCATCAATTTAATTTTGGTTTCATCAGGTATTACCAAAGGCCGCGCGTTTAAGTTGTGTGGCGCAATAGGAGTTAATATAAAACTTTTTGCGTGGGGAATTAGAATTGGCCCTCCGCAGCTTAAAGAATAGCCGGTTGAGCCGGTTGGCGTTGAAATAATTAAGCCGTCTGCCCAATAGGATGTTAAATATTCCTGATCCAAATAAGTTTCAATGGTAATCATTGACGCGGTGTTTTTACGGCTTATGGAAACTTCATTTAAGGCAAAATTAAGGGATGACAAACCTTTAAGTTTTGGTATTGTTTTAACACTTAGCAAAGTACGTTTATGGATAATATATTTTTTTTGCAATAATTGTTCAATTGCGGTGTTTATTTCCTCTTTTTTTACGGTTGCCAAAAAGCCCAATCTTCCTGTGTTTATGCCTACTATTGGAATATTTGAGTCCCTGATAAAGGTTACTGCCCTTAAAATTGTGCCGTCGCCGCCAATGGTAAACAAAAAATCAAATGAGTCGTCCAATTCTGTATAAGAAGAAAAAGTTTCGGCATTTATTGTTGGAATGATTTTTTTTAATCCCGCATAATAATTGTGTTCAATCAAGAATTCAATGTCATGAATTTTTAAGGACTGCAACAATTCTTCAACGTATATTTTATCTTCAGGTTTGTAATATTGTCCGTAAATAGCAACTTTCATCCTTATATGTTTAGGTATTTTTGAAGGTAACTGGATCGCTCTTTTAAATCCTCCAGATAAAAATCTTCTTTGTGTTTTGAAAGTACGTTATAATTATACCTTCTAAACGACTGTATAATTTTATTAACCTCCAATGAATAAAACTTGAGCGTAATTTTTACGGTTGCAGCATCGCTTTCTGATATAAAAATACCCAACAATTTTCCGTCATTGGATTCAATAATTTGACAAATTTCGCTAAATGAATATTCAGAAACGTTTTTTTCGATGCCTAAAACCGTGCCTTCATTTTTTAAAAATGGCGTATTATTGTATACGTGTAAAATATCGATTAAATCACAATAGCCTAAATATTCCTTTTTGTTATTTATTACCGGAATTAAATTTGTTTCATTCGCGGCAAAAATCTTCAGAATTTCCAATAAATTATTTTCTTCTTCCGTGAAAAAAAACTGAAATAAATATTGGAAATCACCCAGTTCCTTATCATCTTCAAAAATTGATCGGATGTCAATTTCAGCAATTAATCCCAATAAATGTCCTTCTTCAACTATGGGAAAATGAGAATAGGTGGTTTCACTAAAAATCAATTTTACGTCTGCTATTTTTGTACGCGTGGTAAACGCTTTAAATTCTTTTAAAATATAAGGGGTTGTTTCCATGTTGTATGCCGTTATGCCACAAAAATAATGAAAAATAAAACCAAAAACCGTTTCTTACTTCGTAAATTTGCGCATTCATTTAAATTTTAAAGGTTTTTTAAGAATGACAAAATTAAGCGTAAATGTAAATAAAATTGCCACCTTACGGAATTCACGCGGGGGAGATTATCCAAATGTGGTGAAAGTGGCCTCCGATATTCAAGATTTTGGTGCAGAAGGAATTACCATTCACCCAAGACCAGATGAGCGGCATATTCGTTATCAGGACGCATTCGATTTAAAAAAAATTGTCACCACCGAGTTTAATATTGAAGGAAATCCAATTCAAAAATTTATTGATATGGTGCTGGAAATTCGCCCAACACAAGTTACATTGGTGCCCGATGCCATTGATGCCATTACTTCAAATGCAGGTTGGGACACCATAAAGCACCAAGATTTTTTAAAGGAAGTGGTTGCCGAATTTCATTTAAAAGGAATCCGTACTTCCATATTTATTGATGCGGATTTAAAAATGATTGAAGCCGCCGCAAAAACCGGAACAGACCGAATTGAATTGTACACCGAAGAATATGCGAAACAATACGGTTTGGGAAATAAAAATGCAATAAAACCCTATGTTGAAAGCGCTGTTTTGGCAAATAAAATCGGACTCGGAATTAACGCCGGTCACGATTTAAGCTTGCAAAATATTCAATTTTTTGCCCAAAACATCCCAAATTTATTGGAAGTTTCCATCGGTCACGCCTTAATTACGGAATCTTTGTATTTAGGATTGGAAAATGTAGTGAATATGTATAAATATAAGTTAAAAGTTAAAAGGTGAAAGCTCAAAGCAAATACGCTAAATACAATTCTAATTTCAAAACAAACTATCTTTCCTTTGGAAAGGGCTGGGGATAGGATAATACACTAAAAATCTAATTAATGAAATTACTCCATTCAACAATTTTAGGAAGTGGGCAGCCCTTTATCATTTTACACGGGTATTTTGGCAGTGGCGACAACTGGAAATCTTTGGGGACCAAGTTCTCCGAAAATTATGAAGTGCATTTAATTGACCAACGCAATCACGGACGAAGTTTTCATTCTGATGAATTTGATTACGAATTATTGGTAGGAGATTTATATAATTATGTGCAACATCATCAGTTAAAAAAAATAATTTTGCTCGGGCACTCCATGGGCGGAAAAGTGGCCATGCAATTTGCGGTTACGTATCCCGAATTGGTTGATAAATTAATGGTTGCAGATATCAGTCCGAGATATTACAAACCGCACCACGAAGATATTTTGGCCGCATTAAATGTGGTTAATTTTTCGCTTCACAACACCCGCAAAAAAGTGGAGGACGTTTTAGGAATTTACATAAAAGATGAAGGTGTTTTGCAATTTTTGCTCAAAAATGTTTATTGGAAATCAAAAGGGGAATTGGCCTATCGTTTCAATTTGCAAAGTTTGATGGAACATAACAGCGAAGTGGGAGAGGTGCTGCCTGCTTTTACCCATTTTGATGGAAAAACAATCTTTTTAAAAGGCGAAAAATCAAATTATATCACTGAAAATGACAAGCCATTAATTGAAGCGCATTTTCCGAATTCAAAAATTGTAACCATTAAAAATGCCGGCCATTGGTTGCACGCAGAGAATCCTGATCAGTTTTATGATGAGGTTATCAACTTTTTAGCCTAATTAGTTTGTTGGCATAATTTTAGTTAAATTTATACTTCACTTTAAAACATAAATCCATGAACTTCATTTTAAAAATAGTTTTAACCGCAGTTGCAGTATTGGTAATTGCTCATTTTTTGCCGGGAGTTTCGGTGGTAAACTTCACCAGTTCGGTCATTGTAGCAGTTGTTTTGGCACTGTTAAGAATCACCATAAAACCGCTGCTCATCATTTTAACTTTGCCTGTTACCATCATAACTTTGGGTTTGTTTTTGCTGGTTATCAACGCTTTAATTATCTTGTTGGCCGACAATCTTATTGATGGTTTTCACGTAACAGGATTCTGGGTTGCGCTAATATTTAGTTTGATACTCTCCGTATTTGAATCTATTTTATATTCATTTTTGGATGAATAGACATAAAATAGTTGAATTTGAACGGGTTAAATATTTGTTTGATGCGCAAAAAATAGTACTTTTGCACCCAATTTTGAATGACTTAAGATAAAAACAGCATAAAATGAATATTACAAAAGAAAACATCGATGCGTTAAATGCAGTGGTAAAGGTTGAGATTTCAGCCGCGGATTATCAAGAAAAAGTAGCGAAAATTTTACTGGATTACCGTAAAAAAGCTGATATTCCCGGATTTAGAAAAGGGCAAGTGCCAATGGGAATGGTTAAAAAGCAGTACGGAAAATCTATTATGATTGATGAGGTTAACAAACTGTTGCAAGAAGCTTTAAACAATTTTTTAGTTGAAGAAAAATTAGATATTCTTGGAAATCCATTGCCTAAAATGGAAGAAGAATTTTCTTGGGATAAAGAAGATTATACCTTTGAATTTGAATTGGGTTTGGCACCTGAATTTGAGGTGAATCTTGATGCAAAAAATAAAGTTACCCAATACAATATTGTTGCAGATAAAGAATTGTTAAAAAAAGAAGTTGAAAATATCAGAAAGCGTTTTGGAAAATTGGTTCCTAAAGAAACCGTTGAAGAAGGCGTAAATGTTGCAGGAACTTTTGTAAATGAAGAAAAAGAAATCAACAAAAAATCAACCATTGCTTTAGATTCCATCAAAGGAAAAGCAAACCAACAAAAATTTCTTGGAAAAAAAGTAGGCGATGTTGTTGAATTAAATACCAAAGGTTTGTTTGATGATGACCATAAATTAATGGGTGCTTTGGGTTTAAGTCACGATGAAATTCACGGAATTGAAATTCCTGTAACTTTTGCCATTGAAGAAATTAACGCAAATGAACTTGCTGAAATTAATCAGGAATTGTTCGATAAAATTTTTGGTGCTGATGTGGTGAAATCTGAAGAAGAATTAAAAGCCAAAATAAAAGAAGATGCCGAAAAACAATTCCAAACACAAGCCGACCAACAATTGTTGAATGCTGTGACAGAATATTTGGTGGAAAACACAAAATTTGATTTGCCTGCTGAATTTTTGAAAAAATGGATGGTTGTTGCAGGTGAAAAACCAATGACTCCGGAAGATGCTTCAGAAGAATATGAAAAATCGGAAAAAGGTTTGCGTTACCAGTTAATTGAAGGTAAAATTTTAAAAGACAATAATCTTCACGTAACTTTTGACGAATTGAAAGATTTTACAAAAGGTTTTGTGAAAATTCAAATGGCACAATACGGACAATTAAATCCGGAAGAAAAAGAATTGGATGATATTGTTCAACGTGTTTTAACCAATCAAGATGAAGCAAAACGTTTGCAAGAGCAATTGGTTAGCCAAAAATTGTTGAACTTTTACAAAGAAAAAATGACTTTCAAAACAAAAGATGTGAATTATGAAGAATTTGTAAAAGAAGTTTACAAATAGTCCTTTTCATTTCCATAAAATTAAAAACGCCTTAAAGAATTGCTTTAAGGCGTTTTTTTATGCTTATAGTTTTGTTGAAACTATTTCTTTTTTTGTCCGCGTGTGAGCGGTTTTTTGTATTTTTTTACAATTTCACGTCGGTATGAACCGCCTAAATTTACTTTCCTGTTTTTCTCTTTTTTCTCGTGAAATGCTGTTCCGCCTTCAACTGTTTCTTTTTTCTTTCCACTTGAGGATTCTTCGAGTTCCGATCTCGGAATTTCTTCATCAATCAGTTGCGTTGAAATTTCAATCGATTCAGGAAGGTCGAAAACATCGATTTCCCGGTTCATCAACAATTCAATTTCGCCCAAATAATCGGCTTCTGCTTCCGTAAATAAAGAAATTGAAGTTCCTAATTGTTCGGCGCGGCCGGTTCTTCCAATTCGGTGAATATAATTTTCAGGTTCTTTCGGAATGTCAAAATTTATCACGTGACTCACATTGGTTAAATCCAGTCCGCGTGCAATAATATCGGTGGCGATTAAAATAGAAGTGCTGCCTTTTTCAAATTTTTCAACCGAACGCAAACGATAATTTTGCGTTTTATTGGAATGGATAACGGCCACTTGTTTTGGTAACGCCAAATCCATTTCATCAAATAAAATGGTGGCTTGTTTTTTGTTTTTCACAAACACCAATACCTTGCTAAAAGTATCTTTATCCTGTAAAATATTTTTTAAAAAGTTGACTTTCGTGTAAAAATTAGGAACCGGATAGGCCTGTTGCTGAATGGTATCTAGTGGACTTCCGCTGGTTGAAACTTCAATTTTAACGGGAGATTTGAAAAAGGTATCTAACAAATCATCAACTTCTTTGGTTAAAGTCGCAGAAAATAAAATGCTCTGGCGTTTATTGGGAAGCAAATCCATCAAGGTAATTATTTGCGGCCTAAAACCAAGGTTCATCATTTCATCAACTTCATCAATCACAAATTTTTGAATAAATTTCAGCTTTAAAATGCCGTCCAAAGCCAAATCTAGCAATCTTCCCGGAGTGGCAACCAAAATGTCCAAACCAGCGTGAACAATCTGTTTGTCGGTATTTATATTGGTGCCTCCGTAAATTCCTGCAAACCGAACGTTCATATATGGCGTCAAACTTTTTATGTCTTTAACCACCTGCACCACCAATTCCCGGGTTGGAACAATAATTAAAACCCTTGGATGTTTTTGGTCGGAGTAGGTATGTTGTCTCAATATTGGCAGTAAATAAGCAAAAGTTTTTCCTGTTCCTGTTTGCGCAATCCCAACAACATCTTTACTGCTCATAATCACCGAAAAGGCTCTTTCCTGAATGGGAGTAGGAACGGTAAAGCCTAAGTCGGCTAAAGCGTTCAGTAAAAATCGGTTTATATTTAAATCGGAAAAGGTCATTCTTCTATTTTTTGCAAAGGTAATACTTAATAAGTTAATAAGTTACAATGACTGAAAGTCCGAAGACCGGAGACGGAAGACCGAAGTTAAAAAATGGAAATCGATGAAAAAAATGGTTATTTATTTAGCATAATTTCGACTATTAACTTAAAAATTCCCCCTTCGGGGCCTGTCCCGCTTTTATTGCGGGAGGTTAGGGGGCCACTTCAAACAATAACCAAGTATTTGGGTCAAATTTTACTTCTTTAACTTCTCCTTTGGTTTCTATTTCATAAGGAATGGCTATCTCGGCAACTTCAATTGTTTTTATTTCAGAAGTGCCGTCGGTATAAATAATTTCAACATCAAGCGGAAAATTAAAAGCATTTTTTTGGGTTTGGTCGATGAGCAGCCTAAGTTTATTTTGGTAGTAAAGCCAAGATGTTTTTAAAACGGGATGGCCTGCTTTTTGAAGCCATTGCGAAAAAAACACATCTAAATTTTGACTGGAAACTTCGGCCATTACGTTTTTAAAATCGTTGGTTGTGGCATTGTTCAATTTGAATTTTTCATAATAGGTTTTAATACCTGTCCAAAAAGTTTCATCACCTAATTTTTTCCGAAGCATATGCAACACCCAAGCACCTTTTTCATAGGAATTGGCGTTTAACAAACTCATTAAATTGGTGTTTTCAGTATCAATTACGGGCGTTTGTTTTCTTTTGTAAAAATTCAGCACTTTTTCCCGCTCTTCTTTTAATCTTTGTTGGAACGCATCTTCGCCATCGGTTTTCTGAATATATAAATTGGTGAAATAGGTCGCAAAACCTTCACTTAACCACAAATGAGGCCAGTCTGTTTCAGAAGCTGAATTTCCAAACCACTGATGCACAATTTCGTGGGCGATGGTGTCTTCAAAATTTCGTTCTCCTTTTACATATTTTTCAGCATAAAAAATTGCTCCGGCATTTTCCATGCCGCCAAATTGCGTTTTGGACTGCACGTTTGCCAATTTTTGATAAGGATATTCGCCGAATTTTTCAATAAAAAAATCGAGAATACTTTTTGTGTTGGCAAAATCGTAAAAACCTTGATCTTTAGTTTGTGGATAAACCCAAGTGGAAACAGGAATATTTTGG
>JAVVEF010000123.1:0-7750 GCA_032251275.1 Lutibacter sp. | reverse complement strand
CTATAAGTAGGAGTTACCAACAAATAGTCTGTATATAAATCTAAAAGTTTATTAATATCCATGTGCGAAATTTAATATTTTTTTTGCGTAACACCAGTAATTAATATTAGGTGAAGAATTACTGAATTTGGCCATCGAATAAATCTTGTTTTTTTAACTCATGCTTTGTCAATAATTTAAACAAACTTTGTTTGTATTGCAATAGTGCAAAAATAAAATATATTGTTATAAATTTATGCAGATTTAAATCATCCGGAGAAATGATAAAAAACACTTTCGAAATAATACGCGATTTTTTGGAATTTGAGTTGTTCAGCATTGGAGAATATACCTTGAGGGCTTATTCGCTGGTGGCTATTCTCATTGTTTTTCTAATTACCAAAGTGATATTATGGCTCATTAAAACAACGATATTTCGAAAACAGCGGCTAAAAAACCAAGATTTGGGAAATACCTACGCGTTGTTTCAAATCATTAAATACGTAATTTGGGTGATTGCCTTGGCGTTTTTGCTGGAAACCATCGGCGTAAAAATTACGGTATTGGTTGCAGGTTCTGCAGCATTGCTTGTCGGTATTGGCCTGGGATTGCAGCAAACTTTCAATGATATTGTTTCCGGCATTATTTTACTTTCGGAAAGATCCATAAAAGTGGGTGATGTGCTGGAAATTGATGATGATATAGTGCGGATTCAGGAAATTGGGTTGCGAACATCAAAAGGCATAAACAGAGATGAAATTTCCATCATCATTCCAAATTCTATAATTACTACCAATAAAGTAATCAACTGGAGCCATCAATCAAAACAAACACGTTTCAAGATTAATGTGGGCGTAGCTTATGGAAGCGACGTTGATTTGGTGATCAAAGTACTTACGGAAAGCACTATGGAGCATCCTGAAATATCTGATGAAAATTTAATTGATATACGTTTTTTGAATTTTGGAAACTCGTCGTTGGATTTTCAAATTTTATTTTTCAGCAAAAATATTTTCAGAATTGAAAAGGTTAAAAGCGACATCAGAAAAATAATTAACAGGAAATTTACTGAAAACAAAATCAGCATACCGTTTCCGCAAATGGACGTGCATTTAAAAGGTCGAATTTGAAAGTTTAAAAAAATGTTCCTAAAAATATGAATTGCAATGAATAGTAATTTTAAGTAAATTTTGTCTACAATCTCTGTTCTGTTTTCTCTTTTCTAACCACCTAATTAACATATTTTTCACTTGAATAAATTGTATATTGCAGCACTGTATGAGAATTATGGATTTACATCGGGTAATTACGGTTGGAATGTTAATCATTTCTAGTATTTCTTTTGCCCAAAATATAAATACAGAGGAAGAAAATAGTTTAAAATTTCAAACCCATTTTTTTGAGGCTTTAAAGCAAAAGGCCATAAAAAACTATGGAAAGGCCATTGAAAGTTTGGAAATGTGCCAAGAAATAGATGCTGCGAATGTGTCGGTTTTATTTGAATTTTCAAAAAACCATTTGGAATTGAACAATTATTTTGAAGCAGAACTTTTTATTGATAAAGCCTTGGAATTTGAAGCGGATAACAAGTATTTATTGCATCATAAAGTGGCTGTTTTAAAAGCGCAGCGGAATTTTAATAAAGCCATTGAAGTTCAAAAAAGGCTATTGAAGATACAGCCAAAAGATATTGAAGAATTGGTGTTTCTTTACATTCAAAATCAGAATTTTGCAGAGGCGGAAGCGTTGATTGCAAAAATTGAAGAAAATGCGATGGCAACATTGCGCATAAAATCGTTTAAAAGTTTTTTGGAAAACAGAAAAGTGGTTCCCGAAAAAACAGTTGAAATCGCCACCGAAAATTTGGATATTGAAACGTTAAAAAAGTTCTATGCTGAAAATAAGGACTTTAAAACAGTAAAGGAAATTTTGGAAAATGAAGCTTCAGCTGAACTTTTTGAAGAAGTTTATGCCGACAGTAACGAAGCTTTGGAACTGTTTCCGGAGCAGCCTTTTTTATATAAAATGAATGGTTTGGCGCTAAATAAGCTGGGAAAATATAATGAAGCCATCGCCGTTTTAAGTATTGGCATTGATTTTGTTATTGACAACAGTGCAATGGAAGCCGATTTTTACGAACAACTTTCTATAAGTCATGAAATGTTGGGAAACAAAAGCGAGGCAATAAAATATAAACAAAGATCCGCTGCGTTAAGAAAATAAAATTATAAAATGAAACATTATTTTAAAATAGCGATATTGATGTTACTTGCACTTTCTTCGTGTAAAAGCAAAAAAAGCCTGACCGACATGGATAACATTGAAGACATTTCCACAAAAAAAATAATTAGCAATCACTACGATAATACTTTCAATCAGAAAACAGTGAATGCCAATTTAAATGCCAAATATTCCGACCATAAAATGTCAACATCCGTTAATATAAAACTTCGGATTGATATGGATAAAACAATTTGGATGAGCGCCAGCAAGTTGGGATTTCCTTTGGCAAAAGTTAAAATTACGCCAAGCAGGGTCAGTTATTACGAAAAATTAAAGGGTACTTATTATGATGGAGATTTTGCGTTGTTAAGTAAATGGCTGGGAACGGAATTGGATTATGAAAAAGTTCAAAATATTTTATTGGGACAAGCGGTTTTAAACTTAAAAAGGGAAAAATACGATTCTAAAATTGACAATCGACTGTACCAATTGTCACCAAAAAACGTCAATGAATTATTTGGTATTTTGTTTTTTATGAATCCGGATAATTTCAAACTAAACCGACAAGAAATTACCAATACCGAAAAGCAACAAATGCTTTCCGTTTCCTATGCAAACTATAAAAACATTAAGGGCGAGCAATTTCCGGAAAACATCAATATAAGAGCCACAGACAAGGAAAATTTAACCACCATCAATATCGAATATAAGTCGGTTGAATTTAATGAAGAATTAACGTTTCCTTTTGATATTCCATCAGGATACAAAGAAATTACTTTAAAATAATGCAGTTTAAATTTAAGTACATTTTTCTATTTTCGGCACTATTTTTAAGTGTTTCAATTTCTGCCCAAAGCACAAAACGCGAAAATTTGGAGGCGCGCCGGGCCCAAATTCAAAAAGATATTGTTTATATCAATAGCTTGCTTTCCAAAACAAAAAAAACAGAGAAAAACTTGTTGGTTGAGGTTAAAGATTTAAAGGATAAAATTGGTAAAAGGGAAGAATTGATTACGGTTATTTCGCATGAATCTGCCGAACTTGGTAATGAAATTTACACAAACCAGCTCGAAATAAACAAAAACCAACGCAATTTGGAAGCGCTAAAAAAAGACTATGCTCAAATGATTTTTAAATCGTACAAAAGCAAGTCACAAAACAGCAGAATTATGTTTTTGTTATCTTCCGAAAATTTTTATCAGGGTTATAAACGCTTTCAGTATATGAAACAGTATTCCAGTTTCAGAAAAAACCAAGCGGAAGAAATTCAACGAAAAACAATTGAAATTCAGACTTTAACAGACACTTTGATTTCAAAAAAGAAACAAAAACAAGACCTTTTAAATGAAAAAAAACAGGAACAAATTGTAATCCAAAAAGAAAAAAAGGAACAGGAGGGTTTGTTAAGTCAGGTAAAGGACAAAGAGAATAAATATAAAAGGCAAATTTCACAATTTCAAAGAGAAGAAAGAAAGATTGATGCCCAAATTGATAAAATAATTCGGGATGCTATTGCGGCATCAAATAAAAACACATCAAACACCACCTCGGCAACTTTTACTCTTACTGCTGAAGCAAAGGAATTGGCCACAAAATTCACGTCGAACAAAGGACAGTTGCCCTGGCCTGTTGAAAAAGGATTTGTTTCTACCTATTACGGAAAACAACCGCATCCGGTTGTGAAAACAGCCACCATACAAAGCAATGGTGTTAGAATTACTACAGACAACGGCAGCAAAGCGCGTTCTGTTTTTGAAGGAACCGTATTGTCGGTTCAGGTTTTGGGCGGTAATTTAAAAGCTGTTTTAATTCAGCACGGGGATTATATTACGGTTTATAAAAATTTAGAAAACGTATTTGTAAATACGGGTGACAAGGTGAAAACAAAAGAAGAAATAGGGACTGTTTTTACCGATAAAATTACTGGAAAAACAATTTTGGGATTTGTGCTGTCACGAAATGTCACTACTGAAAATCCAGCTTCATGGATTTATAAGATGTAAATTTTAGCCAATAAATAACGCTCGTAATTCTTCGGCATCAGTCGGTTTCATTTTCCCAGAAAGGATTAAGCTTAATTGTTTACGACGCAAAGCACCTTCGTAGCGTTCCTTTTCAAGCGAAGTTTCAGGTTCTAATTTCGGAACGGTTATTGGTTTTCCCGATTTATCAACAGCAACAAATGTATAAATGCCTTCATTTACTTTTGAACGTTCTTGAGATTCCCTGTCTTCAATCCAAACATCCACATAAATTTCCATGGAAGATTTAAAAGCCCTTGAAACTTTGGCTTCAATTGTTACCACACTGCCAACGGGAATGGCATTGTTGAAAGCCACATGGTTTACCGATGCCGTTACAACAATTGAATGCGAATGACGCCGTGCCGCAATGCTGCAGGCTCTGTCCATTCGGGCCAATAATTCGCCACCAAATAAATTTCCCAACGGGTTGCTTTCTCCCGGTAAAACAATATCGGTCAAAATGGTTAAAGATTCTTTAGGTGTTTTAGCCATGATTATTGAATTTATTTTCGAAAAAACAAGGTTGTTTTATACTAGAAAAGCTTTTGCAAATATTAAAGATTAGTATTCGTTAACCAATAGCCATGCGTCTTCCGACTCCGTTTTATGAATAATGCGCATTTTGTTTATCGCTTCATCTTCGGTGGTAAAACTTTCGAAGGAAACTTGGGTCAAATCCCACTTATTGATGCCCAAAATTCTGGCATTATAACCTTTTTCAAGCAGTTGCTGTAATTTTTTCTCTGCATTTTCAGGAGTTCTGAAAGCACCTGCAATAATGTGGTAATTAAAAGTTTCTTTGGTGATATTTAAGGTAATTGCAGGCAACGGGTTGGAAATCACAAATGTGGCTTCCTGTATGGTTTTTTCAACTTTCTGTTGTTGTTGTTCGACTTCGGCAACCAAATTTTTGTATTCAATTTTTTGATATTCGTTCCAGCCAACCGTGCCTAAAGCAAAAAGAATTGCCGCTGTTGCCGCATATTTAATGAATGCAGGCGTTTTTCGTTTGGTTTCTCCTGTTGAAGATGTTTCCAACTGCTTAATTTTTTCTTTATATACAACACGTTTTATGGCTGGTGAAACATAAGAGCCCAACCCAAAAGAAGAAGTTAAATAATTAAGGGAATTTGTAGGTTCAAAAATTAGTTTATGCTCTTTATTTAACTTAAACGAGCCGATATTTTCCAACTCAAGCACTTCAACATTCAGCAGCAGGTTCCATTCAGCCACTTCTTTTTCAATGACTTCCAATGCTTCGGAATAAGAAATATTTTTGGCGGTAGCAACATAATTTGCCAGCAATCCATCATTATTTTGTAAATGGGAATTGAAAGTCAACTGTTTTGAAGGCGGATAAAAAGTGTGGGTAAAATGATTCACTTTTGCCGAAATTTCGTTGGTTACAAATCCTCCAAAATTTGGTACAATCACACATTCATACCGGTATAATAGATCACTTATGTAGTTTGCTGTTGTCATTGAAACAAATATATAAAAAACTGTTGCTAAAATAATGGTTATGCACAATTTTTATTAACAATAATTTTATATATTGACACTCAAATTGTTAAAATATGCTTGAAGAAGATTTGCTGTACGTTTTGGCGCTACAGCGCGCGAAAGGTATTGGCGACATAAACGCTAAAAAGTTGCTTACGCACTGCGGAAGCGCAAAAGAAGTATTCAAAGAGAAACGCGGGAACATTGAAAAAATATTTGGGTTTGGCAAACTTTCCATTCAATATTTATACGATCCGGTAAATTTAAAAGAAGCTGAAGAAGAGCTAAAATACATTCAGGAAAACGCTATTGAAACGCTCTATTTTACGGATAATAAATACCCGGATCGATTAAAACATTGCATAGACGGACCTATATTACTTTTTAAGGAAGGGAATATTGATTTGAGCTTGGGACCAATCATCAGCATTGTGGGAACACGCCAAATTACGAGTTACGGAAGGGATTTTTGCGAAAAATTGATAGCGGATTTAATAGCATACAATCCAATTATCGTGAGTGGTTTTGCTTATGGCGTAGATATTTGCGCCCACAAATCTGCCATCAAAAACAATTTGCAAACCATTGGTGTTTTGGCACACGGATTTGAAGAAGTTTATCCGAAAATTCATAAAAAGTATATTTCGGAGATTCATAAAAATGGCGGATTTCTGACCGAATTTTGGCAAAACGACCAACCGCTGCGTGAAAATTTTCTAAAACGAAACAGAATTGTCGCGGGCATGTCTGAAGCCACCATCATCATTGAATCTGCCGAAAAAGGAGGTTCATTGGTCACTGCCGATATAGCGAATTCATATAGCCGTGATGTTTTTGCGGTTCCCGGAAGAAGCACCGATTTATATAGCAAAGGCTGCAACGATTTGATTAAAAACAACAAAGCAGCCATCTTAACTTCTGCAAAAGATCTTATTGATATGCTCAATTGGGAAAGTCCGAACGCCATGAAGAACCCCATACAAAAACAGCTTTTTGTTGAATTGACGGAGAAGGAACAGTTGTTGTATGATTTTCTGGCACAAAACGGCAAAGAGCTTATTGATTTAATTTCCTTAAACTGCAAATTGCCCATCCACCAAACCACGTCTTTATTGTTTAATTTAGAGATGAAAGGCATGGTAAAACCTTTGCCGGGGAAACTGTATGAAGCTATTTAGGCGCGCTGCTTAACGTTAAAATAACTTTAAAGTCTGTGAGAACATGGTCAATTTGTGCTAAAATCCGTAATTTTACGGTTTAAATAAAATTATGATTAAAATACCCCAACAAGCAAAAGCGCTAATTTTCGATTTAGACGGAACCATCGCCAATACCATGCCAAATCATTTTATATCCTGGAGAAAGGCGGTTTTGCCCCACGGAATAGACTTTAACGCAACGTTGTTTATGCAACTGACGGGAATGCCGAGAACGGCCACTATTGAAAAATTAAATGATATGTTTGGCACCAAAATGAATCCTGATATCGTTGGAAAAGTGAAGGATGATTATTTTAAAACCCTGGTAAATTTAACCGAAGAAATTCGAGTGGTTACTGATGTTATTAGAAAATATCACACCATTTTACCAATGTCCATTGGAACCGGAAGTACTAAAAAAGGCGCAAAAAAAACACTGGAAATCATTGGTTTTGAAAATTATTTCGACATAGTTATCACTGCGGATGATATTATAAACCACAAACCACATCCCGAAACTTTTTTAAAATGTGCCAAATTAATGGGTGTTAAACCACAAGAATGTGTTGTTTTTGAAGATGGAATATTAGGAATGAATGCGGCGGAAGAAGCTGGAATGATGGTTGTTGACGTAAACGATTATTTTAAAGTTGCGTTTGAAGTTTAAGCTATGAATTTCTGATTTTGTAAAACGGTCATAAACTTAAAATTAAAAAATCCCAGTTGTTTTAACAACGGGGATTTTGTATTTAGAAAAGTAGTTTAAATTATTTCAATTTAAAAGTTACACGACGAACCAATTGACGTGCATTTGGAGAATTT
>JAVVEF010000122.1:0-7821 GCA_032251275.1 Lutibacter sp. | reverse complement strand
TACTGCGTTTTTGGAAGAAAAATTACTATCACTCTAAACCATCAATTTCTTTTATATGATGATTTGTGAGCAACAATTAGTGAAAATTTGAACTAAAAATACGTTTTCAGTAAGCTCGGAACTTGCCTAACTAATCAATTTCAAAATAAATCTAACAAAATCCCAACATCATCAGTCAGTTCGCGCGGATTTGTAATCCGTGCCACGCAATGAACATCAGAATAAATCCAGCAAAATCACCTCCAAATCATTATCTAAATCAGCATAATTTCTAGCTGAACTAAAATAATAATCTTCTGCTGATTTAACAATTTTATCTTTCACAGGGTTGTTATGGATATAATACAATTTTTGTTTTATAAACCAATTTGACACTACCAATTCTGCATGATAGCCATTTTGCCATACTTTATATTTCTGTTCTCTTTTAAGATGCTCACTTGCCTTTTGAAAATAATCAAGCATCCATTCCCGCCTGCTCTCAGGTTCATTAATCATAGTTTGAATTATTTTTTTTGAGGTGAATTTTTTGAAATCTCGCATTACGTCCGACAAAATAAATCCATTGGTTGCTTTGCACAATAAATGGATATGGCTACTCATAATACAATATGCATAAATCTCCAATCCCATGTTTTTTTGGCAATGCGCAAGTGAATTTATAAGAACACTTCTGGTTTAATCGTGTAAAAACATCAACCCAACCCACAGTAGTGACAGTGATAAAAAAAGCCTCTTCAGTTGTTGTTGCTTTATATTTTGTTGACATCGTTTATTTGTATTCGAATAACTGCAAGGCAACTATTGTTAATTTCTTGAATTTTCGGGGCACGGATTGCAAATCCGCGCTATCGTATCCACGTTATCGTAATTCGTGCTAAACTAAGCTCTAAAAATAAAGTACAATTCGCCAGTAAATCAAAACATCACCTCACCCTTGGATTAAACCCATCAGGCGCATTTTGCGGTGAATTTGGGTATGTAATTAAACTGTTTGAAGCCGCTGAATAAATGGTCCATTCGCTGATGGTAAAAATTGGATTTGGCGCAGAAACAGTTAAATTTCTCATAGCACGACCATCTTCATATTCCCAATTTGTGCCATTTCCGTCTTGGCCAATAGCGCCGAAAATATCCATTCTTGCACCGGTATTGTCAATTAATTCATATACATCATCACCGTTTCCGGAGATATAAGTGGTTTCAATATCCGGAATATTATTAAACAGTATTTTGTAATCGCTGCCGGCAATAATCACAAAACCGCCCGGGGGAATTACGATGCCTGTCAATGCCAAGGGCGATCCAGAAACCGTTGTTGACCCGTTTAAATATTTATTCAGTTTCCATCCCGTTAAATTTACGGCCGTTTCGCCGGCATTGTACAATTCCACAAACCGCGCGGAAGCCTTGTTTTTTGGGTCGGCAACTTCGGTAATCATTATTTTTGGGACAAAAACTGCGCAGACTTCATAAGCTTCTGAAAACTCCACATCAGCCACGGTTCTCAGCTCAAGAACATTGCTTAAAACGCCAGTGATATTTCCTTTTCCCTGCGGAAATAATTCGTTGGCAAAAGTGGCTTTACCGTTGGTAAAAACCGATATTTTTGTAGATACGTTGCAGGTTTCCAACGTTCTATATCCGTTGTTGGTGCCGCTGAAATAGGTAAAAGCTGAACCCAACTCATTTTGAACCAATTGCACGTTTTTAATTGTTACCAAGGTGTTTTCAAAAGCGGGATTTAATACTTCAGCAATTGAAATTTCCCTTGGAATAATGCTAAAATTTTCACCGCTGTTATAAATGAAATCGGCAATTTTTTCTTCAGAAATTTCGGTAATGGCAGTTCCTTTTGGAAAACCGACGGTTAAAATTCCGTCTTTTTTGGCTATATAAAGCCTGTTCAATTTCACAAAAACCTTGTCGCCGATGTTGTATTGTTCAAACAATATTTCTGAATCAACCAACACTTGAATGCCCGCGGTTGCATTTTCAACAGCATCCTGTATCACCAATTTTTTCTCAAAACTTCCATTTTCGTCGCTTGAAATCACATAGCCTTCAACCACATAATTGTTGCTTATGCCAAATTCAACCATGCTTCCTTGATACATTTCCCTAATGGCCGCCAAAGAAATCGTTGACATAAAAGAATTGGTCGCATCGCAGCGTGTTTCCGTTAATTTTACATCATCCGTATCTCGCAAATACAGTTGAAAATCATCATAATAATTGCTGAAAATAGCCACAATGCTTCCTTTTCCTTCGGGCAATAAATTGTTTTTAAAACTGGCGAAACCGCTGTTTCTGAGCACAACTTTATCCAGAAAATTACAGGAATTGTCAACGCTTTGCAGCACCCGATTTACCGTTGCGGTATTGCTGGCATTTCCGTAGGCTTTCCCCAAATCACCCGATTTAAATTGCACGTTTTCAATTTCAATAAGCATTTCAAGCATAGCTTTATTCAAGTCTGAGATGGCGACTTTCTTCGGAATTATTTCTGCAACTTCGCAGGAACGCACAATATATTTATCGAGTTCCGAGCCCAAAATGCCTTCCAAACCGTCTCCGGTTGCCACGCCAATTTGGATGCTCCCAAAACTATAGCCAACCGCCAAACCTTTTAATTTCACATAAATTTTTCTCCCCACATTGTATCGGGTATAAATATTGGTTTGGTTGATGGAAATTTTAATAGCCGCAGTAGGATTCTCTGGCTTATCCTGAATGGAAATAGACTTATAAATATTGCCCGATTTGTCACTGGAAACAACATAACCTTCCATAATTATATCGGTTTCAATAATGCTTCCGCCGCCAAATTTGTACATGTCTTTTACCTGCTGAATGGTGGTGGTTGCCACAAGTTGCGGTTCGGTGCAATCTGCATTCGGGGTTTCAAAATCGCCGTCTTTTACGCAGCCGGCAAAAAGGATTATTAACAGAAAGAATCGGACTGTTTTTAGCATTGTTTTGTTGTTTTGCATCGCGCTCATTTTTAAAATCTTAGATATAAATTCAAATAATATGAGGTTTTTCCGCCGTACCAATATTTTGGTCCGAAAATGGGTTTCTCCAGTTGTTTGTCTTCTTTTAATTCAGGATAATTGGATTTTCTGGACTGTTCGAATCCCCCGGTTTTAAACAATTCCCCCAAAATATTGTTGATACCCATAAAAAATCCGAGATAATAATCATCAATTTTCCACGATTTTCCACCCACAGCATTCACCAAAAAAGTGGAGTCAAATTTTTCCTGTTTCAACAAATGGTCAACCTGTTCCTGAGTGACCTGCACACCAGTTTCATCATCCAAAAAAGGCACGCCGTCTGAATCCAGAAAAAAATTATTGGTTCGCAACAAAGGAGAAATATCCAGATAATTGTTCGATAAATAATTGGCGTTGATCTGTAAAAACCAATAGGCCGGGTCGCGGTATTCAAAAGTGAACGAATAGGCACGTTGCGGCGTTCCGGAAATATGGTAATTTTTCAAATAAGCAGTTCCGAAATTGCTGTTTAAATCGGTGAAAGTTTCTGAAATCAAGTACAATTGCGGATTGTTGCTGTAGGTAAATTGCCCGACAGAACCGGCGGCCAGCAGTTTTACGGTGGGCAAAATCTGGTATTCAAAACTTAATTCTGCGCCCATATTCGTTTTGTCGACACCCGTAATAATTTCGTTCACAAAATCGGCCTGGTCACCTAGCAAACCTTCCGCAAAAAAGAAGGAAGTTTCTATGGCATCGTTAAATTTTGTGTAATAAGCCGTCAATCGCGATTGGATTTTTGGCGCCCGAAATACATAACTTAAATCGCTGGTCATCATTTTCTCGCTTGTTAAATCGGGTGTGATGCTGTTATTGACCCGTGAATTGGAAAATGCAGTTTTTATGGTGGGCGCATTTGTTGTGAAAGCACCGTTTAGGGTTACCAAATGTCGCCCCGTGATTTTATAAGTGCCGCCTGCTTTCGCTCCGAAATCCATAAAATTTTGCTTTTCACCTTTTCCGAAGGAATTTTCAAAATAGGTGCCGTTTTTAAACAAGCCTTCTCGTTGGTAATTGGTGCTTTTTGCGTTCATTCCCACAAAATAATCGAACTTATTTTGAGTGCCCTGAACTTGCCCGAAAGCGCTCGCCGTAAATGCATTGACGGTGTAATTGTATTGAAATATATCTCCTTCAACAACCGTTCTGTTCGGATTGTTCAAGTCATTTTGCTGCGCATCGCCCAATGCATATTGGTCTAAATCCACAAAACCGTTTCCGCCCAACAAATCCAGCATATTTGCATAATTTTCAGACTTTAAATTTTTGAAGGAAACGCCTCCATTGAAATTCAAATTTTCGTTAAATTTTGCATTGATAAGCGAATTTGCTGAAAATTGCGTGTCATCAACACGGTCTTCATACAAGTAATACAAAGAATTGCCATTATCGACATTTGACTGGTAGAATTCGTTCCATTTTACTTGTCCGTTTTTCAAAAATTCCTGCTCGGTTAAATATGCGTTCGTATAATCAGGATTGTCCGGAAATCTCAAAAAATTGCTCGGCAAATATTTCCAATAAGTCGGATCCGGATTTGGCGCGTTAAAATAACCCAACCGGCTGTTGCCCATATACCCAAACTGAAAAGCCAAAGTCGATTTTATCGTTGTTTTTTCTCTTTCATAAAAATGACTCAGCATCAAAACCGGTTCAAAAATTTCCTTGATTCTCGAATTCCGTTTGTCGCCTTCCTGATTTCCCCAATACGCATTGTATTGGTAGCCTTTTAAATCGTAAACTTCTTGGGTGTTTGGTGACGATTTTCCGCGTTTGTTGGGCGTTGCAAAAGCCGTAAAATTTAAACTGTGGTTTTTGGTGAACCTTTTTTCCACCGCCAAAAATCCCGACCAGGCATTGTAGGAAGTTCCTTCAATATAACCTTCCTGAGCAAATCTGCGGGATGCCGAAACCACGAAAGCCCAGTCTTTTTTGTTCCATCCGGAAGCGTAAGTTGCCATCGCCCGGCCGGTATAACTTTTATTGGTTGATGAAAGCGAAACTTTTTTTACCGCCTGATAATCGGATGCCCTGGTGCTGAAATTTGTGGCACCCAAAATGCCGCCAAAAGTATGGTCGGAAGCCGCAATACCGTTGGAAAATTCCTGATTTCGAAACGCATCGTTCAATCCGCCCCAGTTGCTCCATTGCGGACGGCCGTCGTACAATTTGTTCATTTCAATGCCGTTGATGGCGATGGTTCCGTAACTGGAATCGTAGCCGCGAACTTTAAACCAGGCCTGACTGAAATTGAAAGCCGCAGCTTGTAAATAGGCATCCTTGGAAGACTGGAACAACCCGGCAATATAATCGGAAGTTTTTCCTTCTTCATCCAACAAATCTTCATCAGTTAAAACAATAAGGTTTATTTCATACTTTTCAACAATCGCTTTTTGCAAAAAAATGGTGCCTAAATCATAATTTTTTGCTTCAAAAATGTTTATAGGAAAATCTTGCGTTTCAAAACCTTCAAACTGAATTTGCAGCGAATAATTTCCAACAGGAATATTTTCAAGGATAAATTCTCCGTTTAAATTCGTTTCTGCAAAAATATTCAATGATAAAATTTTGAGGGAAACTCCTTTTAAAGGTTCTTCTGAAGTAGCTTCAACAACTTTTCCGTTGATGGAAGCAAGGGATTGTGCGTCTGAATTAATGGCGTACAAAAAACATACAATAGCGGCAACAACTATTATTTTCATAGACAATTTTTTTATGAAAGTAATCTTTTTTTAAATACCACCGATAAAAATCAAAATTTTTTTTCCTTACATCAGTGAAATATATTGTCCTGCCAAGTATTTCGTTCACAATTTGTGACTATCTTAGTCGCTTAAAAAAATGCTATGAATCGACTTTCAATTCTTTCCCTGCTTATTTTATTGGCGGTTCAACCAATTTTCAGCCAAAAAAAATATGATATCAAAACCATTGCTTTTTACAATTTGGAAAACCTTTTTGATATTGTTGACGATACTTTAAAATTGGACGAAGCTAGCCCGATTATGGAAATTAAAGAAAACCGGGCCGCCTTTTATCAGTTAAAACTGAACAATATGGCAAAAGTGCTTTCAGAAATTGGCACAGAAGAAGCCAAAAACAGTCCGATAATTATCGGTGTTTCTGAAATTGAAAACTATGCGGTATTGGAAGATTTGGTAAACACTTCCTACTTGAAGGACAAACAATATGGCATTATTCATTATGATTCGCCCGATGTGAGAGGTATTGATGTGGGTTTGCTGTACCAAATCAGCCACTTTAAACCGATTTATCACGAAACTTTCGAACTTCGATTGTGGGGAGATGAAGGCTATCGCATTTATACTCGGGATCAGTTATTGGTCTCAGGCTATTTGGGCGATGAGCTCATCCATATCATTGTAAATCATTGGCCTTCAAGAAGGGGAGGCGAAGCAAAAAGCAGGCCCAATAGAGAAAAAGCCGCGTTTTTAAACACCCAGATAATCGCCAAAATAAAGGAAACCGATCCCAATCCAAAAATCATCATTATGGGCGATTTAAATGATGACCCCACCAACAGCAGCCTAAAAAATATCTTAAAAACAAAGGCCAAAAAATCGGAGGTGAAAGATGGCGACATTTACAATCCGATGGAAGAAATGTTCAGGCGCGGGCAAAATACCCTGGCGTATCGGGATAATATCAACCTATTCGACCAAATTATGTTTACTTCGCCGTTGTTGACAACCACAAACGATTTTTCGTCCTATAAAATGTACAAAACCGCCATTTTTAAGCCGCAATATTTAACCACGCAAACAGGAAAATACAAAGGCTATCCTTTCAGAAGTTTTGGTTATGGCGGCTTTACAGGCGGCTACAGCGACCATTATCCGGTTTATATGTACTTGATAAAGGAGGTTTTTTAAGATTTTTTAGCAGAATAAACAATTACACAGTTTGTCACCCTGAGCGAAGTCGAAGGGAAACAATTAAACAATTTATTGGGGCGTTTCCTTTCAGGCCGCGCTTTTCGTTCCAATCTTTTTGCCGATGAAAAATCGACAAAAAGGATTTCCTCTTCAATCGCTAACGCAAATCCAATTTCTATTTATAATCGTTATTTCATTGTGAAAACTGCCAATAAATACAAATTCAATAACAGAAATAAAAATTAAAATCAATAGATTTGTGAATTAGTTCATTAAACCCAAATAATAGAAATTATGCATAAAATAACAATTGCTTTTTTATTATCATTTGCGTTTATCGCAATGTCAGCACAGGATGTGATGACTCCCGAAAAGCTGCTTCAGCTTAACAAAGCTTCAGGAATTGGTTTCACCAAAGACGGCAACAACCTAATTTACAGCATTACAGGTTACAGCCTAGAAACAAACAGCAAATCAAAAACAACTTATCTAATGCCAATTGGTGGTGGAAATGTTCAAGCAATTACCGATTTCAGCGCACTTATAGCCGATAAAAATATTTCACCTGACGGCAACTACAAAATTTTAACTGCGGACGTAAAACTTAAAAACGTTACCGGACTTGATTTTTATCCAGATGCGACCGATTCAAACATACAAATTTATGACGAACTCAATTATCGCCATTGGGATACTTGGGAAGACGGCGCTTACAGCCATATTATGTATCAATCTACTTCAGAAGATGATGCCGAACCAATCGATATTATGGCTGAAGAACCTTATGACTGTCCGCAGAAACCATTTGGCGGATCTGAAGACTATGTATGGAGTCCCGACAGCAAAAACATCTTGTATGTAGCCAAAAA
>JAVVEF010000121.1:0-8038 GCA_032251275.1 Lutibacter sp. | reverse complement strand
ACGTGAAACCAAGCGATGTTTTGGTTTTCTCTTATGTTGGGTTCAATACCCAATCAATTACTGTAGGAAATAATACTACAATAAATGTTATTTTAACGGAAAGCGCTGAGTCGTTAGATGAAGTTGTGATTATTGGTTATGGTAGTGCTAAAAAAGAAGATTTGACTGGATCTGTAGACTTAATTACTTCTGAAGATTTTAATGAGGGAGCTATCGTTTCAGCACAACAACTTATTAGCGGAAAAATTGCAGGTGTTTCTGTAACTTCCGGAAGTGGCGCCCCTGGTGAAGGACAAAACATTATTATTAGGGGAATTGGCTCATTATCGCTTACAAGTTCTCCTTTAATTGTTGTTGATGGAATTCCCCTTAATGATGGCGGAGTTGGTGGATCAAGAAATCCCTTAAACCTTATTAATCCAAACGATATTGAAAATATGGTGGTTTTAAAGGATGCTTCCGCAACAGCCATTTATGGTTCAAGAGCAGCCAATGGCGTTATATTAATTACCACAAAAAAAGGAAAGAATACTGAGTTTAAATTCAATGTTAATACTTCAACAACTGCCTATACAGCAATTGATCAAGTAAATGTTTTATCAGCTTCTCAATTCACTGATTTGATAAATAGCACCGGAGATGCAAGTGCCATAGCGCGTTTAGGGACATCTGCCACAAATTGGCAGGATGAAATTTACACAGACTCATTTGGATCTGACCACTCTTTCAGCGCTTTAGGAAGTGCTTTTGGCGTGCCTATGAGAGCATCTTTAGGATATTCTGATCATGATGGTACTTTAAAACGCGATAATTTTAAACGCACAACAGCGTCTTTAAGTTTAACGCCCAGTTTATTGAAAGACCATTTAAAAATTGAGTTAAATGCGCGTGGAATGTACACCGAAAATTTCTTTGCAAATAGGGATGCAATTGGCAATGCCTCAGGTTTTGACCCAACACAATCTGTATTTGACCCAAATTCGAGATTCGATAATTATTTTGCGTGGACTGGAACTAATGGTTATCAATTAAACTTAGCCGGCACAAATCCTGTTGCATTAATCAATTTGGTTGATGACACTGCCGAAGTAAGGCGACTTATAGCTAACGCAAAATTTGATTACAAATTACATTTTTTCCCAGACCTTACCGCAACGGTAAATGTTGGTTATGATAAATCTAACAGCCATGGCAGAAAAATAACTTCCGAACTCATCCCAACATCAGATACATCTTGGAATGGTTCAAGAACTACTTATACCCAAGAAGCAACCAACTCATTGTTTGATGCTTATGTAACTTACAATAAATCATTTAATGAAGTTAATAATCTAAATGTTGTTGCAGGATACTCGTACCAAAAATTTGAATTTGACAACTTCAATTATGACAGTGAAAAGGAAGAAGACGGAAATGATTTTGAATTTATCGATAAATCTGAAAATGTGCTGCTCTCTTATTTTGGCCGTGTAAATTATGACTTTAATAGTAAATATTTAATTACTGCAACTTTAAGGGCCGACGCTTCTTCAAAATTGAATCCTAAAGATCGTTGGGGTTACTTTCCTTCTGTTGCGGTTGCATGGAACATCCATAAAGAAGATTTTATGGCTGGCGGGCTTTTCAATGAGTTAAAATTACGTGTTGGTTATGGCGAAGTTGGGAATGTTAATGGTTTAGGCGATTACAAGTTCTTAACAAGATATACCCGAAGCCAATCAACCGCCAATTACCAATTTGGTGATTCTTTTTATCAAACCTTTAGACCAGAACCAATTAATGAAAACTTAAGATGGGAAATTGGCAAAACTTATAATGTTGGTATAGATTATGGTTTATTTAACAGAAGAGTAACAGGTTCTGTGAATGCTTATATCAAAGAAACTAAAGACCTGATAGCAGAGGCTACAATTGACCCTTTTACCAATTTTGCCAATAGGGTTGACAAAAATATTGGTGATATGGAAAATAAAGGTATTGAGTTTTCTATAAACGTGATTCCTGTAAAAACTGATGATTTGGAATGGAGTGTTAACTATAATGTAGCGTTCAACGACAATACAGTTACCAGACTGCCTTTTAATCAGCCTGTTGGAGGTATTAGTGGCGGTGTCGGAAATAAAATTCAGATTCATACAGAAGGAGAATCTCCATATAGCTTTTTTGTGTACCAACAAGTTTACGACACAGCAGGAAAACCTATTGAAGGTGCGTTTGTTGACAGAAACGGAGATAACGTTATTAATGATGATGACCGGTTTATTTACAAAAATCCTTATGCCGATATTATTATGGGCCTAAATACAAATTTAAATTATAAAAATTGGGATTTAGCTGTGGTAACAAGAGCAAATTTAGGAAACTATGCTTATGACAATGTTGCTTCTAGCACAAGCTACTTGAGAAGAGCAACCGATAACAGTATCTTAACAAACCTACATTCCGACTATTTAAGTACCGGATTTGAAAATACAACTGAAAGAAATTTATTAAGCAATCATTACATTAAAGAAGCATCTTTCTTTAAAGTTGATAACATTACTTTGGGATATCGTTTACCAGATGCTTTTAAAGGCTTAAATTTAAGATTGTATGGATCCGTTCAAAATGTAGCCACCATTACAGATTATAAAGGTTTAGATCCTGAAATAACTGGTGGAATAGACAATAATTTTTATCCTAGACCAAGATCATTTGTGTTTGGCGTTAATATTGATTTTTAATAAAATAATTAGAAAAAATGAAAAATATATTTAAAAAACTCATTTTTGTTTTAGCTGCGGCCTTTTTAACGGTTTCGTGCCATAAAGATTTAGATCAATTGCCTATTGATCCCGATAGCTTTACTGAAGAAGACGTATTTACAAATGCCAATGATGCGAAAAGCGCCTTGGCTAAATTATACGCAAGTTTAACACTTACCGGCCAAGAAGGTCCAGCAGGCCAACCTGACCTTGATCCAGATGATATTGATGAAGGTTTTTCGCAATATTCAAGAATGCTATTTAATTTGAACGAAATCACAACTGACCATGCGGTAGTTGGTTGGGGTGACCCAGGATTGCCTGATTTACATGGTATGTTTTGGTCAAGCAGCAATGATTTCTCAGAAGCCATGTATTTTCGATTGGCACAAGTTGTGTCTTTCAGTAATTCATTTATTAAAAATGTAGAACCACTATCTGAAGACGCAGAAGTTAAAGCTTATATCGCCGAAGCACGTTTTATAAGGGCTTACGCTTACTATAATCTAATGGATTTTTATGCCAACGTGCCTCTGACATCTGAAATATCGACAGATTTACCAACCCAAAGCAACAGAACTGAAATATTTGCATTTGTGGAATCTGAATTGTTAGCCATTCAAGATTTGTTAAAACCTAGCGGTTCAAATGAATACGGTCGAGTAGATCAAGCCGCTGCTTGGGCATTGTTGTCTAGATTGTATTTAAATGCACAGGTTTGGACAGGAAGCGACAAATACGCAGAGTGCGTTACCTTTTCAAACAAAGTAATGAATTCATCTTATTTCATAAACAAAACAGATGTCAATGGAAATGGCACTGCTTATGATGAATTATTCTTGGCCGATAACAATTCCAACGGTGCCCAAAATGAATTTATTTTTACCTTAAATTTTGACGGGGTACAATCGCAAACTTGGGGAGGTACAACTTTCTTGGTTCATGCAGCTATTGGCGGAACAATGAAAATTGAAGATTTTGGCGTAAATGGCGGTTGGGGCGGTATTCGCACCACAAAAAGTTTGGTTGAAAAGTTTACGGTAAATTTAGATACCGAGTCATTAAACTCAGCACTTGGCGCCCGATCTGATTGGGGTCTTGTAGGCAGCGCCGCAACCAACGGATGGGATGGCCCAGACATGGAAATGTACACAACCTCCTCAAATAAATTTGCCATATATGCACGTTTAAATGCCGGTGAAATGAAATTTCGCTTTAATGAAGATTGGGGAATTAACTTTGGCGATGATGGAGCTGATGGCACTTTAGAAGCCAGCGCGGAAACAAATATTGCCATTGCAAATGCAGGAACCTATTTTATTACTATGGATTTAAACAACAATACCTATACAATGGAACTTTTAGGTGACAAAAGAGGAATGTTTCATAGTGATGGACAAAGTTTAGAAATTGCAAGAATCCCGCCTTTCAATCAAGGTTATGCAGTAACTAAATTTAAAAATGTTGATTCTAACGGAAATCCAGGAAAGGATTCTGCGGGAGATTTTGTAGATACCGACATCCCATTAATACGTCTGGCTGAAATTTATTTAAATTATGCTGAAGCAACCCTAAGAGGCGGTGGCGGAGATTTAGGATTGGCCAGAAACAAAATAAATGAATTGCGGGAAAGAGCCTATGGCAGCGCAGTCGGGAATATCAATATTTCTGACTTAAATTTAGATTTTGTGTTAGATGAAAGATCTCGAGAATTGTATTGGGAAGGCCAAAGACGCACCGATTTAGTTCGTTATGATTACTTCACAACCAACAGTTATATGTGGCCTTTTAAAGGAAATCAACCTTTAGGTGTTTCAACCAGCTCTTTCAGAAATATATTTCCTATTCCTTTAAATATAATTTCTATAAACCCTAATATGCAACAAAACCAAGGATATTAATAAAAACTAAACTTTATAAAAATGAAAAATATAAAAATTTTAACGTTACTGTTTCTAACATTGATTGGATTGACTTCCTGTCTTGATGATGACAACAACCTGACTTATGTTGCTGCTCCAGCCGGCGAGTTTACCTTTTCTAACTCGTTTTTGTCAGAATATGTGTTAACAGCTGCCACTTCTAAAAATTTAGGAGAAAGATTTACATGGAATAGTGCAGATTTTGGTGTACAAACAAATATTACTTATGAATTACAAAAATCAATTATTGGTGATTTTAGCGATTTGGTGGTGATTGGTTCCACTGCTGAAAATTCATTGGCAATTACTATTGGCGACCTTCTTGATTATGCAAGAGAAGCAGGTTTAGACAATGACCCCGCTACTGAATCTCCAAATACCGGCAGCATATCTTTTAGATTAAGAGCTTTTGTAGGCGACAGCAATTCGGATACAGATACACTGTCTCCTATTGTTTCTTTAACAGTTGTGCTTCCTGAAAATACCGGAACAGATTTGCCTATTTGCGAATTTGACCAAATTTGGATTGTTGGTGCCGGTGTGCCAGATGCAGGTTGGGGTTGGACAACGCCAGTTAAACTTCCATGCACTGGTGATGGCGTATATTCAGGAAACATAAGATTGCAAAATAATGACGGTGCAGATAACAATTTCAGATTCTTTACTGCTGAAGGAGATTGGGACTCTGGCAGAAATTTCCCATTTTACAATGATGCAGGTTATACTATTGATGCAGGTTTTGAAGATGCATTAGACGGTGACAATAATTTTGCTTTTAATGGAACTTCCGGATTCTACAATTTAGAAATCGACACCAACAATAAAACAATTACAATAAGTGCACCGAAAGTAACTGGCGTTTGTGAATTTGATCAACTTTGGATTGTTGGTGCTGGTACTGTTGATGCTGGTTGGGGATGGACATCACCTGTTAAACTTGTTTGTAATGGCGAAGGTATTTACGCTGGTAGCGTTAATTTGCAAAACAATGGCGGTGCCGACAATAACTTTAGGTTCTTTACTGCCGAAGGCGATTGGGACTCTGGTAAAAATTTCCCTTATTATATAGGAGAAGGCTATACTATTGATGCCGCTTTTGAAGATGCTATGGATGGTGATAATAACTTTGCATTTACAGGAACAACAGGTGCTTATTTTTTAACTGTGGACACTGTAGCCAAAACAATTACTTTAAAATAATATTTTATAAAATATTATTTTAATTTTAATATGAATAGGCTATGATAACTCATAGCCTATTCCATTTAAAAAAATCACAAATACTACAAATGAAAAAAATTCTGCTGATATTACTTTTTCTGCTTCCCTTTTTTGCTTTTTCGCAAGCAGTTACAACGGCGCCAACAATTCCTACGGCAAACAGTGAAATCACAATTACTTTCAACGCAGTTGGGACTCCATTAGATGGTTATACCGGTGATGTTTATGCACATACCGGCGTAACGATAAATGGCGCGCAATGGCAAAATGTGATTGGAACTTGGGGTTCAAATACAACGCAACCAAAACTTACACGGTCAACATCAAATGCCAATTTATATACGTTGGTTATTACACCTACAGTTTATGGCTTTTATGGGGCAGCAACTTCCGCAACCATTACCGAATTGAATTTTGTTTTTAGAGCTTCAACAAACTCACCGCAAACTGCAAATATTTTTGTGCCGCTTTTTGCAGAAGGCTTAAATATGGTATTTACAAGCCCGGCAAACAACAGTGCTTTCAACCTTAACAGCAATATCACCATTTCTGCGGAAGCTTCCGTAGCCTCCAATTTAGAACTTTTTGCGAATGGCATTTTAATAAAAACAACGACAAATACCACAAATATTTCAACCTCTCATTTATTGACGACCGCAGGAAATCATATCCTTAAAGCTGTTGCAACGAATGGTACAGAAGTTAAAGAAACAACGATAAACATCTTCGTAAAAACACCAACGGTAACTGCCGTAAAACCTGTTGGCATAAAATATGGCATTAATATAAATACGGACAACTCAGTAACTTTTTTACTTAAAGCGCCTTTTAAAACTGATGTGTTGCTATTGGGCGATTTCAACAACTGGACATTAGATGGCAATTATCAAATGAAAAAAGACGGGGAAGATTTTTGGCTTACAATTCCCGGTTTAGACATCAACACAGAATACGCCTATCAGTATTTAATAGATTATACTATTAAAGTGGCTGATCCTTATTCCGAAAAAATATTGGATCCTTGGACAGATCAATTCATAAAAGCCGGAAATTATCCTAACTTAAAAGCTTATCCAACAGATTTAACAACGGGTTACGTTTCTACCTTTTTAATTAACGAACCTACATACACTTGGAATATAACGGACTTTACAAAACCCGCACAAAATAATTTGATTATATATGAATTGCTGATCAGGGATTTTACCGAAACAGATTCATTTACGGAAGCCATCACAAAATTAGATTATTTGGCCTCTTTGGGTGTAAATGCCATTGAATTAATGCCCATTAACGAATTTGAAGGTGCAGAAAGTTGGGGATACAACCCGGCATTGTATATGGCTCTGGACAAATCGTACGGGACAAAAAACGATTTTAAAAAATTTGTGGATGAATGCCACCAGCGAGGCATTGCCGTGCTTGCCGATGTTGTTTTTAACCATTCCTTTGGACAATCGCCTCTTTTGCAAATGTACTTCGACAACGCCAATAACAAACCTGCGGCAGATAATCCTTGGTATAACGTAAACCATAACTTGGTTGACAACACAAGCGCCCACTGGGGTTCCGATTTTAACCACGAATCCGCTCACACAAGAGCCTTTTTTAAAGATGTGTTAAGCTATTGGATGGATGAATATAAAATTGACGGATTTCGATTTGATTTTACCAAAGGATTTTCAAATACCATCTATACTGGTGCTAACAACTGGGCCAGCGCTTATGATCAATCAAGAATTGATATTTTAAAAGATTATGCCGACCATGTTTGGAGCAATAAACCAGCCAACAAACCCTATGTGATTTTTGAACATTTATCAGACAATTCAGAAGAAACAGTTTTGGCAAACCATGGAATTATGCTTTGGGGAAATATGAACCACAGTTACAACCAAAACACGATGGGTTTCGCAAGTGATGCCAATATCAATTGGATTTCGTATAAACAAAGAGGCTGGAATAATCCAAATGTTGTTGGTTATATGGAAAGCCACGATGAAGAGCGTTTGATGAATAAAAACCTTCAATTTGGAAACAGCACTGCCACTTATAATGTAAAAAATATAAACACCGCGTTGTCCCGACAAGAACTGGCAGGAATGTTCTTTTTTACCATTCCCGGACCAAAAATGATTTGGCAATTTGGGG
>JAVVEF010000120.1:1239-8167 GCA_032251275.1 Lutibacter sp. | reverse complement strand
GATTTCACATCATACAAACGGGCAATTAAGCTGATAAGCGTTGTTTTTCCTGAACCGGTATTTCCTAAAATGCCCAATGTTTTTCCTTTTTCAAGTTTAAAACTTACATGTTTAAGCGCTTCAATATTGGTGTCGTCATAAGCAAAAGAAACATCTTTAAATTCAATTTCTCCTTCAATTTGAGAAGGCTGATCGGTATTGTTTGTAATTTCAGGTTCCTGTTTTAAGAACTCGTTGATCCGTGTTTGCGATGCTTCCGCTTCCTGAACGATGGAAGTTACCCAGCCCACAACGGCCACCGGCCAGGTAAGCATATTGATGTACATAATAAATTCGGCAATAACTCCCAAAGAAATGGTGCCTTCGATATAACGCAAACCGCCAACATAAATAACCAGAATATTGCTCAATCCAATCAACAAAATCATGGAAGGAAAAAACAAGGCCTGAACCTTAAACAGGCTGATGTTTTTTTCTTTGGCATTGTTGGATAAATTTTCAAATTCGGCCATGGCTTTTTCTTCAATGCCGTACGATTTTAAAATGCTGATTCCCGAAAAAGTTTCCTGAGCGCTTGAAGTCAGTTTTGATAAATATTGCTGCACAACTGTACTGCGTTGGTTGATTATTCTGCTTAAATAATAAATCAATACCGATAAAATGGGCAAAGGCAAAAGCGTATAGTTGGTTAAAGTGGCATCGATGTTATACATTTTAATAATGGCCACAGAAAATAAGACCAACATATTTATGGTATACATAATTGCGGGTCCCGAGTACATTCGCACTTTGCTCACATCTTCCGTTATCCGATTCATTAAATCGCCTGTTCTGTTTTTTTTGTAAAAATTTAAAGACAACAATTGATATTGTCGGTAAATTTCATTTTTCAGATCAAATTCAATCAATCGCGACATTACAATGATGGTCTGGCGCATTAAAAAAGTGAAAAATCCCGAAAGCAGTGCTGCCGCAACAATTAAAAGGATGTTATCAAGCAATTCCGATTTTACCACTGCCAAATCGGTTACAATACCGTTTCTGTAATCTTCCGCAACATTTATGGATTCCCTGATAATTTGGGGAACCTGCAGTGCCAAAAATTTTGAGGCAATGGTAATAATGATGCCCAATAGCAATCGGTATTTATATTTTAAGAAGTATTTGTTTAAGTATGATAAAGCTTTCATAAAGGATTTAAATGCAATGAATTTTGTAAAATGCGAAGATACGGGAAAATAAAATTAAAATGAGAGTCGGATGACCGAAGACCTGAAGTCCGAAGAAAATAATTAATCCCTTTCTAGAGATTATTTTGTTCAATTTTAATTATTCATTCAAGTTGCTTATTCTATGGTAAAAACAAGGAAAAAATTATAAAAAATAAATTCAAGTGCCATTTCGATTTCACCGCAAAGAGCCAAAGAAAAAACGCAAAGTTCGCAATTTTGTTTTGGTTAACATTTAATCACTCCATTTTCAAAATCTACAATCGTAAATCAAGTTGCGTTAGGGGTTGCAGGGGAAAACCTTTTTTAATTTGCCTTTTGGCGAAGTAAAAAAGTTTGGAACGTAAAACCCGACCCGTAGGGGAACGCCAAATAAAAATGCAGACAGTCCCAAAACAATATTTTTTTGAATTTGCAAACTTTATGGAAATAAACAAAAACAAAATTTTATTTCTGAAAATTATTAGTATTTTTGCGCTTTGTACCACTAAAAAATTTCAAAAGTTCTTTAAATGATAAACAGAAGACATATTAGAATTAAAGTAATGCAATCGGTTTATGCGTTGCTTCAGTCTAAAAGTGACAACCTTAAAAAAGAAGAAGATTTTTTATATGCCAGTATAGAAAAAATGCACGATTTGTATGTGCTGATGCTTCGTTTGTTTGTGGAGGTTAAAAATATGGAAAAAAAACATATTGAAATTTCCGGCAAAAAATATTTGGCTACTACGCAAGATTTAAATCCGAATTGTAAATTTATAAACAACCAAGTTTTCAGGTTATTGGAGGAAAGTGGCTCCTTAAATGCCTATTTGGAAGAAAATAAGCTCAATTATTGGCGCTTGGACAATGAATATGTCCACGAAATTTTGAAACTGATTAAGGAAAGCAGCATTTATAACACTTATTTAAAATCAGAAAAGTCTACTTTTGAAGAAGACCGTGAGTTTGTGGTTGCCATTTTTAAAAATGTGGTGGCGCCAAATGAAAAATTGGCCGAGTATTTTGAAGACAAAAACATTAGCTGGGTAGACGATATTCCTTTTGTAAATACCTGGATTGTAAAATCGTTGAATCAGTTGAAGCCATTGAAACCTTTTGTGTTGGGGAATACTTATAAAGATGACGATGACAAGAAATTTGTGGTTGATTTATTCAGAAAAGTGGTGCTGAACCATAAAGATTTTGAAAAGGAAATTGAAAATAAAACACCTAATTGGGACACAGACCGTATTGCGGAAATTGATATGATTTTGATAAAAATGGCGATATGTGAGTTTTTAAAATTTCCGTCGATTCCAACAAGCGTTACCATTAACGAATATATTGAAATTGCAAAAGATTATTCTTCGGAAAAAAGCAGTTTTTTTATAAACGGCGTTATTGATAAAATTTTAAAAGATTTTACAACCTCAAAAAGATTAAACAAAATAGGACGAGGATTGTTGTAATTTCATATTTTTACAAATTAAAACCAAGAACCATGAGAAAAAATAGTATTGTATTTATTGCTTTATTGAGTTTGGCATTTGTTTCATGCAAAGACAATGCATCTGCTAAAATTGATGCCGCCAATTTAGAAACCGCAAAAGAAAGAGACGCGAAAATTAGTTTAGGTACCGCCATTATTGAGTTTGACACCAAAGACTACGATTTTGGAACTGTAACTGAAGGCGAAGTTGTTGAAGGCATATTTAAAATAAGCAACAAAGGAAAAACAGATTTAATTATTACAGATGCATCTGCATCTTGCGGTTGTACCGTGCCTGAATGGCCTAAAGAAGCTATTAAACCTGGAGATTCTGCCGAATTAAAGTTTTCTTTTGATTCAAAAGGAAGAACTGGAAAACAAAGTAAATCAATCACTTTGCAAACAAATACAGAAAATGTAACAGAAATGTTGCGCATTGGAGGAATTGTAACCGCAAAAAATTAATCAGTAAATTAATTAACAACTATAAAAATATGTACACAAGTATTGCTTTACAAGCTTTTGGAGGAGATTCATTAATGAGTATGCTTCCTTTCATATTAATGTTTGTGGTGATTTATCTTTTTATGATAAGACCACAAATAAAACGCCAGAAAAACGAAAAGAAATTTCAAACTTCTATTGCTAAAGGAAATAAAATTGTGACCAGCAGCGGTATTCATGGAAAAATTGTTGATATTGTTGACAGTGACAATACGGTGATTGTTGAAACAGGCGCAGGAAAAATTAAATTTGAACGTTCGGCCATTTCTATGGAATTGAGTAAAAAATACCAAGTTCCGGAAGAAGTTAAATAAAAATGAACACTTATAAAAAAAGTGAGCTTTTTAGCTCACTTTTTTTGTATATTTAATTTTATTATTCCTTAAATGAAACGAGCATTACAAATTTTGATACATAAAGAAATGATTAATGGCGAACAGCAGCTGTTACTGCTAAAAAATAAAATTTAAACAGATGAAACGAGCCCTAACAAATTTTGATACACACAGCAATGATTCATGGCGAACAGCATCTGTACCAATAAAAAATAAAATGTAAACAGATGAAAACAACTACAGCATCTGCCATTAAATCAATAAAAAATAACAGAAAAATAAAAGTCTTTTTATTTTTTTTGGTTTTGTCTTCTATAATTTGGGTGTTGATAGAATTGTCTAAGAGTTTTATCACGCCTGTTGTTTTTAATGTAGAATACACCGATTTACCAAAAGATAAAATGGTTCAGAAAAAACCGGTTTCTGAACTTGAGTTGCAAATTAAGGCGCCCGGCTTTATGTTGTTGAAATATAAGTTGAAAAAGCGTAAAATAATCTTGAGCTTAAAAAATATTTCAAGAAGCAAAAATGCCTATTACCTATTGCCAAATAAACAAATTTCTTCCTTAAACTCACAATTTTCCAATGAAATTGAAATTATGGGTGTGCTTCGTGATACAATTTTTATTGAGATTGGCAATTCAATTTCAAAGAAAGTACCGATAATCCCTAAGCTAGGCATTCAATATAAAGCAGGATATAACTTGGTTGAGAAATTAAAAATAACACCGGATTCCGTGATTATTTCTGGTCCAAAAAAACTCGTTGACTCCATCACGGCAATTACTACGAGTCCGCTAAAATTGAACGAAGTATACAAAGATATTGAGTTGGAACTTTCATTGAATTCGCCTTATAAATCAGGGCAAATAAAGATGTCTGCCATAAAAATTAAGGTTAAAGGAAAGGTTGAGAAATTTACGGAAGGTACTTTTAAAATTCCGGTAACAATTATCAATGTTCCATTTGGCGTTAAAGTAACGACTTTTCCAAAAGAAATTGAAGTAATTTATCAGGCCGGACTTTCAAATTTCAATAAAATTACCCGAAATGATGTTTCTGTGGTCTTCGATTACAAACAATATGAAAATGATACGTTAATTTCTTATTTAACGCCCATCATTGAGAAACAAAGCGACTTAATTTATGCGTTAAAAATAAATCCGCCACAACTGGAATTTTTAATAGAAAAATGAAGATAATTGGGTTAACAGGCGGCATTGGCAGTGGAAAAAGCACTGTTCTGGCACTTTTTAAAGTGCTGGGCGCGTTGACTTATGTAGCAGATACTGAAGCTAAGAAATTAATGAATGAAGATGCGGCGTTAAAGTATCAAATCATTGAATTATTTGGGGAACAGGCTTATGTAAACCAAAAATTAAACAGTGTCTATATTGCATCGGTCGTTTTTGGAAATAAAGAAAAGCTGACGGCTTTAAATGGGTTGGTGCATCCTAAAGTACGCGAGGATTTTCAGCAATTTATAAAAAACCAAAAAGCGGATTTTGTGATTTATGAAGCAGCTATTTTATTTGAAAGCGGTAGCGATCAATTTTGTGATTATATAATCACTGTAATCGCCGATTTTGACAATAAAATAGAAAGAATTATGAAGCGCGACGGGGTTTCCGAAGCGCAAATTATGGAGCGGATGCAACACCAGTTGAACGATGATTTTAAGATCAAAAAATCTGATTTTGTAATCAGGAATAATCATTTAAATGCCACAAAACAGCAAGTTTTGACGATTTTTAAAATGCTTAAAAAATTAAAAAATACATAATAATTTTCTTAATAAATTGTTAAAGAAATAATAACTATGTTAATCTACGTTAAATAACAATGAATATACTGTTAAACGTGTAAATTTGGGTGATGAGGAAAAGGATATTTGTGCTCATCGTTATTTTAATGAGTGTTGCCTTAATCGGCATAATTTCAGTACAGGTATTTTGGATAAAAAATACGGTACAGATAACGGAAGAGCAATTTTCGGCAAATGTTAAATTTGCCTTGGCAAAAGTTTCAGACGACATTAAACAGAGAGAGTTTAATGATTTTTATTTTAAAATAGCGGAACTGTATAAAGCAGGTGAAAAGATAAAGGAAGCTGATGTCAGGAAGTTTATTTATGAAAAAATTGACACTACCAACAATGAAAAATTCACCTATTCGCAAAGTATTATTGAGTCAAATTATAAAGTGCCCACCGAGTTCTTTGAAAACGACAGCGTAGACTTTAAGGAAATTTACAGTAAAGAAGAAATTGTGATCGTAAAAGATCATGTGATGGACAATCTTTCGGGCAGCATGAAATCACCTGAAGAAAGTTATGTTAAAGTTGGACGGTTTGAAGGGGCAGAAAAAAAGTATCTGGAAGCCCAATTTGATATTCTTACTAGCAAAGTTCCTGTACATAGAAGGGTAAACAACCGGGAAATTAATTTCAGGCTGGCTAATGAACTGAATTCAAAGGGAATTAGCACCGATTTCAAATATGGGATTTACAGCAATGGATTGGCGACTCAGGTAAAATCGGGCTATTTTAGAAAGGAAGTCGGCAAAAGTTATATGGTTCCTATGTTTACGGATGCCGAAGGAAACAGTAATTATCAATTGTATGTGACTTTTCCGCAAAAGAAAAATTACATTTTAGGTTCAATTTCTAAAATATTGGTTTTGTCCGTTTTTTTTGTGTTGATTATTATTTTGGCATTTGTGAGTGCCTTGTATCAGTTGATTAAACAAAAACAAGTTTCAGAAATAAAAACGGATTTTATCAACAATATGACGCACGAATTTAAAACACCTATTGCGACCATAAATTTAGCGTTGGATGCCATTAAAAATCCGAAAGTCATAGCAGATCAGGAAAAAGTGATGCGCTATGTAAATATGATTCGTGAGGAAAACAAGCGCATGAACGCTCAGGTTGAAAATGTGCTGCGAATTTCCAAACTTGAAAAAAATCAGTTGGATGTCAATAAAGAAAAAGTGGACGTCCATGATTTAATAAATGAAGCGGTAAAGCACCTAGATTTGTTGGTTAAAGATAAAGGCGGTTATCTAAAAATGAAATTAAATGCAAAATCGACAGAAATTTTAGCCAATCATTTTCATTTTACCAATGTGATTGTAAATATGTTGGACAACGCCATAAAATATTCTGAAGGTGCGCCAAAAATTGATATTTCATCAGAGAATACTGCCAAACATATCATTATAAAAGTAAAAGATCAAGGAATTGGAATGGCTAAAAGCGTTCAAAAAAATGTTTTTAAGAAGTTTTACAGAGAAGAAACCGGAAATATACACAATGTAAAAGGTCATGGTTTAGGACTTGCATACGTGAAAAAAATTGTTGAAATTCATCAAGGCGAAGTTTATGT
>JAVVEF010000120.1:0-1139 GCA_032251275.1 Lutibacter sp. | reverse complement strand
TACCAGTCCGGCGGCGATGATTATTTAAACAAACCTTTTGATTCTGAAGTTTTGTTGTACAAAATTAAAGCAATTTTACAGCGCAAAGAAACGGAACAAACTATTGAAGAAGATGTTTTTGAATATAAAATCGGGAAATTCGAGTTCAACTCAAAACTGAGACATTTATCTTATGATGGCGGTGAAATTCAGAAACTTTCCCCCAAAGAAAGCAAATTATTGAAATTGTTGGCAACACATAAAAATGATTTGATGCCGCGCGAGTTGGCGTTGACAAAAATTTGGAGAGACGATAATTATTTTACTTCAAGAAGTATGGATGTGTATATCGCGAAACTTCGAAAATATTTGAAACCTGATCCAAATGTGGAGATTTTAAATATTCACGGCGAAGGATTCAGGTTGGTGGAGAAGGTTTAGTATAACTTTATCATAATTTTAATTTCAATGTATGGCAGAGTTAATTAAAATATATAATGAAAATCCGAACGAACGTGAAATTGACAAAGTTGTCAAGATTTTGCAGAAAGGCGGATTGATTATTTACCCTACGGATACCGTATATGGATTAGGCTGCGACATTACCAATACAAAAGCCATGGAAAAAGTGGCGCAGCTCAAGGGTTTAAAATTGGACAAGGCGAATTTTTCGTTTATTTGTTATGATTTAAGCAACCTGTCCGATTATGTAAAACAAATTGACACGCCTGCTTATAAAATTCTAAAAAAGGCATTGCCCGGTCCGTATACCTTTGTTTTGCCGTCGAGCACCAACTTGCCGAAAGCATTCAAAAATAAAAAAACGGTTGGTATCCGTATTCCTGACAATAATATTATCAGGGAATTGGTAAAAAAGTTGGGTAATCCCATTGTTTCCACGTCTATTTATGATGAAGACGATTTGTTGGAATATACCACAGATCCAGAATTGATTTTTGAAAAGTGGGGTAATAGAGTGGATATAGTGATTGATGGTGGCTACGGAAGCAACATTCCATCGACCATTGTCGACTTATCTGAGGGCGAAATCACCATTTTACGTGAAGGATTGGGAAGTGTTGATGCGTTATTGTAATAATTCCTTATATTTTTTGGTTCTACCACGAATGTTGTGGAATTAGTAAATTAGCAAAAAAAAA
>JAVVEF010000119.1:0-8171 GCA_032251275.1 Lutibacter sp. | reverse complement strand
AAATTGGACTACGCTTTATGGACACGCAAAGCAGTTAAAGAACTGGTTGAAAGAGAGTTTGGCGTTGTTTTAGCAATAAATACAATGGGAGATTATCTGCGAAAATGGGGTTTTACCCCACAAAAGCCAAAGAAAAAGGCTTATGAGCAATGTCCTAAAAAGGTTCAAAAATGGTTAGACGAAGAATATCCCGCAATTCAAAAAAGAGCCAAAACAGAAAATGCAGAAATACACTGGGGCGATGAAACTGGTGTAAGGAACAACTGTCAACACGGTCGTTCATATGCTCCAAAGGGAAAAACGCCAACTAAAAAAAGTATGTCAAAACGATTTTTATTAAATATGGTTTCAACCGTTACCAATCAAGGAAAAGTTCAGTTTATGATTTATTCAGAAAACATGAATTCAGCTAAATTCATTGAATTTTTAAATCAATTAACAAAAAACAACAGTCAAAAGTTGTTTCTAATTTTAGACAATTTACGTGTGCATCACAGTAAGCCCGTGAAAGAATGGATTGAGGAAAATAAAGATAAGATAGCGTTATTTTTCTTGCCGGCATATTCTCCAGAAAAAAATCCCGATGGGTATTTGAATTGTGATTTAAAGCAAGGATTATCATCTAAACCAGCACCTAAAAACCAAGAAAAATTAAAAGAAAATTTAGAAAACCATATGAATATGTTGGTACAAAATCCGGAAAGAGTCCAAAAATATTTCAAACATAATGACATAAAATATGCAGCTTAATCAATATTATAAATATAATGCCGTCTGGTTAATAAATAACGATGAGTTTTTCGAACATTATAATTGGTGTTTTTCTTGAACTTCATTTTTTATAGTGCAGTTTAAAGAAAATAAGCAGCAAGGCCAAAAAACCGGTAACCGCATTTGCAAAAATCATCGCTAGACTATTTATGGATATTCCATAAATAAACCATAAAATAATGCCAACAAAAAATACCAAATACATGGTCAACGACAAACTTTCAGCCGATTTTGATTTCCACGTTTTATAAACCTGGGGCACAAAAGCAGAAGTTGTTAAAACGGCCGCCACAAATCCTATGATTTCAACGTTGTCTATCATTCTTTTTTATCCAACAATATTTATAATTTTTCCCGGAACAATAATCACTTTGTTTGGTACACGCCCCTGCAATTGCTCTTGTGTTTTTTCGTGGGCCATTACGGCTTCTTCAATTTCTTTTACAGATAAATCAAGTGGTAATTCAATTTTAAATCGCATTTTACCATTAAATGAAACCGGATATTCCTTCACGCTTTCAACCAAATATTTTGGTTCAAAAACCGGAAAATCAACTGTTGCAATTGATGTTGTGTGTCCTAAATTTTTCCACAATTCCTCAGAAATATGCGGTGCAGAAGGCTCCAGAAGAATCGCCAGCGGCTCTAAAATTGCGCGTTTGTTGCATTTTAAAGCAGTCAATTCGTTCACCGCAATCATAAAGGTTGAAACTGAAGTGTTGAAAGAAAAATTATCAATGTCTTCTTCCACTTTTTTAATGGTTTTGTGCAGAATTTTAAACTCCTCTTTTGATGGATTTTCTTCTGAAACAGAAAATTTATTCTCCACAATATATAATTTCCATAATTTCTTCAAAAAACTAAGCACTCCCGAAATTCCAGAAGTTTTCCAGGGTTTTGACTGTTCCAGCGGGCCTAAAAACATTTCGAACATTCTTAAACTGTCGGCACCGTATTCTTCACATATCTGATCCGGATTTACCACATTGTATTTGGATTTCGACATTTTTTCGACTTCGCGGCCAACTATATATTTATCCCCTCCTAAATCCTCCCCAAAGGGAAGGACTTCTCCATTTTCTCCAATAAAAATAGCGTCGTTATATTCCGGCCTCCAATTTTTAAAAGCTTCAATATCCAATTCATCTGAAGAATTTACAAGTGATACATCAGCGTGAATTGGGTTAAAATGCGACCATTCTGCAAGTGATTCTCCTAAAGATTTATGATAACCAATTAGATCTGAATATATTTTGCTTAATGCTTCACTAATTTCAGAAACCATTAATCCAGATTTAATGGCTTTTTCTATCAAGCCTTTAGAAATATAAATTGGTTTGCGGGCTAAATTAATTGAATCACTTTGTAAACCATATTCCCATCTATAAACAAAAGCACTCGTGCCCATAATCATCCCTTGATTTATAAGCTTTTTCGCATATTCATCAACAGGAACAATTCCTTTGTCGAACAGGAATTTTTGCCAAAAACGGGAGTACAATAAATGTCCGGTTGCGTGTTCGCTGCCTCCAATGTACAAATCAACATCCTGCCAATAATTTACAGCTTCTTTGCTCACAAATTCTTCGGTATTGTGCGGATCCATATACCGGTTAAAATAGGAAGAACTTCCTGCCCAACCCGGCATCGTGTTTAATTCTAAAGGAAAAATGGTTTTATGATCAATCAACTGATTACTGACAACCGATGACTTTTCAGTGTCCCAAGCCCAAACCGTTGCATTTCCCAAAGGTGGTTTTCCGTCTTCTGTTGGCAAATATTTTTCTACTTCGGGCAACACGATTGGCAAATATTTTAAGTCAATCATTTGCGGCAAACCGTTTTTGTAATACACAGGAAATGGTTCTCCCCAATAACGCTGACGGCTAAAAACGGCATCGCGCAAGCGGTAATTTACTTTTCCGTAACCACAGCCGCGTTGTTCTATTTCATGAATTATGCGTTTCATAGCTTTTTTGTAAGGCAAGCCATTCAAAAAATCGGAATTCGCAATTACCGAATTCTCCTTATCGGTATAAGCGCCTTCGGAAATATCGACACCTTCAAAAATATTTGGAATTTCAAGATCAAAATGTTTCGCAAAATCGTAATCGCGTTGGTCACCGCAAGGAACTGCCATCACAGCGCCGGTTCCATAACCCGCCAACACGTAATCGCCAATCCAAATTGGGATCTTTTTTCCCGAAAACGGATGCAAGGCATACGCGCCGGTAAATACACCGGTAATGGTTTTTACATCGGCCATTCGCTCCAATTCACTGCGTTTTGCAGTCGATTTTATATAAACTTCAACAGCTGCTTTTTGCTCTGGCGTGGTGATGATTGGCACCAAATCGTGCTCAGGTGCCAAAGTCATAAAACTTACGCCGAAAATGGTGTCGGGACGCGTGGTGAAAACATCAATCTCCCATCCTAAATCCTTCCCTAAGGGAAGGACTTCATTGTTCTCGTTGGTTCCCTTTCCTTCGGAAAGGGTCGGACGTTTTTCAAGTTCTTCAATAATTTTTGAAACAACTTTATCAATATTCCCAATGACTTCCTCATTGGTAAAGCGAATTACTTTGTATCCCTTATTTTCAAGGATTTTAGTTCTTTCAAAATCTTTTTCAATCTGAGATTCGTGAATTTTTCCATCAACCTCAATGATTAATCGTTTAGACAAACACACAAAATCAACAATAAAATCATCAATTAAATGCTGCTGCCTAAATTTAATATCTAATTTTTTACTTTTCAGTTGCTTCCAAAGAAATACTTCTGCTTGCGTGGGGTTGGCTCTCATTTCTTTGGCTCTTTCCAATAAAACATGAGCTATATCTTGATTTCCTGTTAAATATCCCGAATCTCTTGCTCCCTTTCCTTCGGAAAGGGCTGGGGATAGGACTTTGAACGAAACCATCGCACCTTCACTTTTGCCTATCCAATAAGTTTGTGAATCTTTTAGCGGCTGTGGCCAGTCTATTTTAGCCAATCCATCCAACAATCGTTGTGCGTAAGCGGTGATTCGCATACTCCACTGCATCATTTTTTTACGAACAACCTGATGGCCGCCGCGTTCGGAAACGCCGTTCACAATTTCATCGTTCGCCAATACCGTTCCCAAGCCCGGACACCAGTTTACTTCGGTTTCCGACAAGAAAGTCAATCGGTATTGCAACAGTATTTTTTGTTGTTTTTCTTCGGAAAAGTTTTTCCAGTCATCCGCAGAAAATTTTTCGATAGTATCATCACAAGCGGCTTTTACCTCGCTGTTTCCTTCCGTAGAAAAAATGGCAATTAGCGTTGAAATATCCTCCGCTTTATCAGTTGTTTTGTTGTACCAGGAATTGAACAGTTGAATAAAAATCCACTGTGTCCATTTGTAATAATTGGGATCGGAAGTGCGAACTTCACGCGACCAGTCAAATGAAAATCCGATTTGATCCAATTGTTTTCTGTAGGTTTTGATATTTTCTTCCGTGGTAATAGCAGGATGTTGCCCTGTTTGAATGGCATATTGCTCTGCCGGCAATCCGAAAGAATCGTAACCTTGCGGATGCAAAACGTTAAATCCTTTGTGGCGTTTGTAACGTGCATAAATATCGGAAGCGATGTAACCGAGCGGATGCCCAACGTGCAAACCGGCACCCGACGGGTACGGAAACATGTCCAATACGTAATATTTTGGTTTGGTTGAATTGTTTTCGGCTTTAAACGTTTGATTTTCTGCCCAATACTTTTGCCAGTCGGCTTCTATCTTTCTAAAATTATATTCCATGCTGCTATTCCATTTCTAAAGATGCGAAGTTACGTTTTATATAGAAAACTGTAAAATGTTTGTTTTGAATAAATCGCCTCGGATTTTAAATAGGATTAAATGATTAAATAGTACCAGTTTAATTCTGTGAAATTTGTAATTTTCGCCCTTCAACCAAATAAAAAAATCTTGAGCAAATCCAACTACAAAGCGCATTTTGCCTTGCTGGGCGCCAACGTAATTTATGGTGTAAACCATATTGTGGCCAAAGGTGTAATGCCCAATAAAATTGGGCCTTCAGCATTTGTTTTTCTAAGAATATTTGGTGCCGGATTGCTGTTTTGGATCATCAAAACATTTATCAAAGAAAAAGTCGCTAAAAAGGATTTTCCACTGCTTATTCTCTGCGGATTGCTGGGCGTGGCCTCCAACCAAATGTTTTTTTTTAACGGATTAAGTTTAACCTCGCCCATCGATGCTTCAATAATAATTACTGCCGTTCCCGTAATGGTTTTAATTTTCAGCGCTTTTATTTTGAAAGAAAAAATCACCACAATCAAACTTGTTGGCATTGCACTTGGCGGTATTGGCGCGGTACTTTTAATTGCATACGGTCAAAAAGCCGGAGGCACAAGTTCTGTTTTAGGAAATTTATTTGTTTTTATTAATGCCTGCTCGTACGCTTTATATATGGTTTTGGTGAAACCATTAATGACAAAATACAACCCAATTACTGTTATTACCTGGGCATTTTTATTCGGATTTATTTTTATGTTTCCATTTGGCATAAATGACCTTCTCCATACCGATTTTGCTGCCTTTACCTTAAACACCTACCTAACCGTAGCTTTTGTGGTGCTTGGAACAACCTTTTTAGCCTACCTGTTTAATATTTATGCGCTCAGCAAAGTGGCGCCATCCGTGAGCGGAAGTTATATTTATTTACAGCCGGTGGTCAGTTTTATCATGGTCGCTATTTATGCTTTTATCTTAAATCAGGAGCAGTATGCAGAAGATATCAACTACATAAAAATATTCAGTTGTTTAATGGTGATTGTAGGCGTTTATTTGATCAGTAAAAAATCGAAAATACCGCTAATTTAATTCCATCATCTTTTGGGCTTTACCCTTTGGGTCGCGCTATTCGCTAAATCTTTTTTTCCATTGCATTACAAAAAAGTATATCGCTGCTATCGCTAACGCAGGCTTATTTTAAAATTCAAAATCCGGCACTCTTTGCGTATTTTCTTTGCGTTATTTGCGGTTAAAAGTGTCTTTCAGTTTAATTTCGTCTTCTGACTTCTCGCTTTATTTTCCTGAGGAAGCAAAGAATCATACATAAATGAATTTACTGGCGTTGGAATACCAAATTCAATACCCATTTTTACAACGGTGCCGGTTTGCGCTTCCAATTCCGATGGTTTTCCTTCCATCATATCACGTTGCAATGAGGAAGTTGTGTTGTACGGCTGGGATTCTATCATTTTAAATTGCTGTTTTACAATGGTTTCAGATAAATATACACCTTTTGCCTTTGCTACTGTCACAATTTCATCCGCCGTTTGGCGCATCATTTTTCTGAGTTGCGGAGAGGCAATTATTTCACCAACAGTGGCTCTGGTTAAGGCGCCAATAGCGCTGATTGTTGATATAAATAAAAACTTGGACCATATTTCTGTTTGTATATTCTCAGCCAATTTTGTAGTAAAACCTGCATCTAATAATAATTTTTCCAGCAATAACGCTCTTTCAGTTTTCACATTGTCCAGCTCTCCAAACACCACGGTGGGTTCAAAAGAAAGATGATTGATAACGCCAAAATCTTCAATTTTGCTCACCACTTTGCAGAGTCCGCCTAATAAATGTTTATTATCGATAACCGCACCCAAAACTTCTGCATTATTAACGCCGTTCAGCAACGAAATAACCATTGTTTTTTCGTTTAAAACCATATTAATTTCTTTGGCTGCGGCTTCCAGTTGCCAACTTTTCACGCAAACCAAAATCAGATCGATGTCGGTAACCTCAGCAATATTCGCTGTAGCATTTGCAGGATTTACCAAATAATCACCTTTCGGACTTATCAGCTTCAACCCGTTTTTTTGAATGGCTTCCAAATGTTTTCCGCGGGCAATAAAGGTAATTGTATTTCCGGCTTGCGCCAATCGCGCACCAAAATAACCTCCAACACCGCCTGTTCCGTAAATTACAATATTCATGAATTCGAGATTTAAAATCAAAAATATAGTTTTTAAATTTATTTTTGGATAAAAACCTGTAATTTATATTGTTTAAAATAAGCGTTTTTTGAAAATCTAATTTTATTTTTAGGCTTGTCTAAATATTTTATTATATTTGCCTAAATATAATTTTTTATGTTATTATCGCAAACCGAAGAAAATTATTTAAAAGCCATTTACAGCTTGGCATATGCCAATTCCAACAAAGTTAGCACCACGCTAATTTCGGAGGAATTGAACACAAAAGCATCTTCTGTTACAGATATGATTCAAAAATTGGCCGAAAAAGATTTGGTTCATTATAAAAAATATCAGGGCGTTTCTTTAACTGAAATTGGCCAAAAAATTGCCGTAGAAATTGTGAGAAAACACAGATTGTGGGAAGTTTTTTTACTGAATAAACTCCACTATAATTGGGATGAAGTTCACGAATTGGCAGAACAATTAGAGCATATTAAATCGAACACATTAACGGATAAGTTAGAAGCATTTTTGGAATTTCCAACGCACGATCCGCACGGAGACCCAATTCCGGATAGGGAAGGCAATATTAAGCATCACAATAACACGATGTTATCTTCCGTAGAAACAGGAAAATTTTGCATTGTGATTGGCATTAAAGATTCCTCGGATCCCTTTTTAAAATTTTTGGACAAGCTGCAAATTCAATTGGGAAGCACCTTAAAAGTGGTTTCAAAAGAACCGTTCGACAATTCTATGCTTGTTGAAACCACAACTGCATCAATTTCAATATCAAATCAAATTTCAAAAAATTTATTCGTAAAAAAATTATAAAAGATGGAACAAATTATAACCTATTTTGAAAGTATCGATCCAATTTTGGCTGCATTATATGCCACTTTATTCACTTGGGCTTTAACAGCATTGGGTGCTTCATTGGTGTTTTTGCTTAAAGGAATGAACCGCGCCTTATTGGATGGAATGCTAGGCTTTACAGGTGGCGTTATGGTGGCAGCCAGCTTTTGGAGTTTGTTGGCACCGGGAATAGAAATGAGTCCGGGCGAAGGATTTGTGAAAGTAATCCCTGCAGTTTTAGGGTTTGGTTTGGGTGCCTTATTTTTATTTGGACTCGACAAAATTTTGCCCCATTTACACGTCAACTTTAAAGAAACCGAAAAAGAGGGAATAAAAACACCTTGGCACAGAACAACGCTGTTGGTGCTTGCGATTACCCTTCACAACATTCCTGAAGGATTGGCCATTGGTGTATTATTTGGCGGTGTTGCTGCCGGTTTTGATGGCGCAACCATTGGTGGAGCGGTTGCGCTAGCTATTGGAATTGGACTCCAGAACTTCCCTGAAGGGTTTGCGGTTTCTATGCCCATAAGAAGACAAGGCGTGAGTAAATTCAAAAGTTTTATGTACGGACAATCATCTGCCAT
>JAVVEF010000118.1:0-8351 GCA_032251275.1 Lutibacter sp. | reverse complement strand
AAGCCCTATTTAGATCTAATAACTTACAATATTTAAAATTCCACATCCTATTTTTGTCTTCGGTCTTCGGGCTTCCGACTTTTAACTTTTCTCCGGTTCCCCGTACAAATCGAACTCCGTGGCAAAGGCAATTTTTATGTTGGCAAATTTGCCCACCTGCACATAGTATTCTGTGGCATCGATCAACACTTCATTGTCCACATCGGGTGAATCAAATTCTGTTCTTCCTATAAAATAATTGCCGTCTTTCCTGTCGATGATACATTTGAACACCTTACCTACTTTTTTCTGGTTCAGTTCAAAAGAAATCTGGCTTTGCAGCTCCATAATGTCGCTCACCCATTTTTGTTTCACTTTTTCAGGCACATTGTCCTTTAAACTCGCCGCATGGGTGTTTTCTTCGTGGGAATAGGCAAAAACGCCCAAACGCTCAAAACGCATAGCCGCCACCCATTCTTTTAATTCCTGAAAAATCGCTTCCGTTTCACCGGGATAACCAACAATTAACGTAGTTCTGATTGCCATATCCGGAACGGATTTCCTGAATTCCGCGATTAGATTGGTCGTTTTTTCGTGGGAAGTTCCCCTTCGCATCGACTTTAAAATATCGTCGTTGATATGCTGCAGCGGAATGTCCAGATAATTACAAACCTTTGGCTCATTTTTTATGACTTCAAGGACATCCAACGGAAAGCCCGTAGGAAATGCATAATGCAAACGAATCCATTCTATCCCGTCTATTTTTGTCAATGCGGTCAACAAATCGGCCAAAGCCCTTTTTTTGTAAATATCCAGTCCGTAATAGGTTAAATCCTGCGCAATTAAAATCAGTTCCTTGATTCCTTTTTTGGCCAGTTTTGTGGCTTCAATCACCAAATTTTCAATCGGCGTAGATACGTGTTTTCCGCGCATCAAAGGAATGGCGCAAAATGAACAAGGCCTGTCGCAGCCTTCCGCAATTTTTAAATAGGCATAATGTGCAGGTGTCGTAGTCAAGCGTTCACCGATCAGTTCATGTTTATAATCAGCTTCCAATACTTTTAATAAGTTTGGCAAATCGTGCGTTCCGAAATATTCATCCACATTCGGAATTTCCTTTTGTAAATCCGGTTTGTAACGCTCGCTTAAACAACCGGTCACATAAACACGGTCAACTTCACCCAATTCTTTTTTGTTGACATAGTGTAAAATGGTATTGATCGATTCTTCTTTGGCATCGCCAATAAATCCGCAGGTATTGATCACCACAATATTTCCGTCATCATTTTCATCTTCGTGAACCACATTTTTATTGTTTGCGACTAATTGTCCCATCAGCACTTCACTGTCGTAAACATTTTTTGAGCAACCTAAAGTAACTACGTTAATTTTATTTTCTTTCTTTGATTTTGTTCTCATATTCTTGATTTATGGTGTAAAAAGCATGAGTCAAGTTTAAATTCCAACTGCTTACACACATACAGTTTAGTTATAATTTTTTGGAGCAATTCGTTTTTTGCTTGCTTTTTCATATTCATACGCCCATTGCAACAAGAATTCTTCCTGAAATGGCTTGGCAATAAATGTAAGTCCTCTCGGTTTTCCGTCTTTTTGATAGCCCATTGGTATCGTCAATGCCGGATATTTTGCCACGGCCGCATACCCAGCATAAAAATTATTGATTGACAATATCCCATCGAGATTGTGCATTTTCATCGGTCCCTCAAAAAACAGTTTTCCGTTGGTGCTTAAAGTGTCTTTGATGCGTTCCAAATCTTCCGAACTTCCCTTATCCGCCACAATGCCTTTAAACAATGCCTGTCCGTAAGGAGCCCTTCTTAAACTGTCTTTTCTGTTAAATTCCATCACATCTTCCACAGATTTAAGGGCAATGGCTGCGTTGGCATTTTTTTGAAAGTATACGGGCAAATCCTTTTTCATATCCAAATTCAGCAAGCGAATAAAACCGGGTAAATTAATCTGCGGTTGTTCTATTTCGATAATTTCAGCGCCTTCATTTTTAAGTTTTGACAGCGCTTCCACATACAAGGAATCTTCCATCAGTCCTTTAAAAGCGCCAAAGCGTCTGCCTTTTAATATATTATTTAAGTTGCTAAAAGATTCCTGTCCCGATGCAACCGAAGCGCTGTCATCTTTGTCAAACCCTGTCATGGCTTCCAGCATAATGGCATTGTCGATTACGTTTTTGGTTATTGGCCCCGGTGTGTCCAAGGTGCTTGAAATAGGTATAATTCCAGTTCTGCTTAACAAACCGATTGTTGGTTTTAATCCGACCACAGAATTTTGGCTCGAAGGAGACAAAATAGATCCCGAAGTTTCACTTCCAACCGCAGCTACACAAAAATTAGCTGCAACCGCTACGCCACTTCCCGAACTTGAACCGCCTGTATCAAATATTCTTCTGCCGTACGGATTTAATGTTTGTCCGCCCACAGCACTATAGCCACTCGGACAGTCGCCGCAGAAGAAGTAAGCCCATTCGCTTAAATTTGCTTTTCCAAGGATTAAAGCTCCATTATTTTTTAATTGCTTTACGATAAAAGCATCCTCTGCCATATTTTGTTGCAATGCTGCAGCACCGGCCGTTGTTGGCATTCCGGCTACATTGATATTGTCTTTTAACAATATCGGCATTCCAAAAACCGATAATCCTAGCAACGGTTTTGGTTCTTTGTCTTTTTGTCTGGCTTCCGCTACCACATTTGGATTCAAAGCAATTACGGCATTTAAGGAAAGCATATTTTCCCTGTCAAATTTTCTGATGCGGTACAGGTAAAACAAGACCAATTTTTCATAGGTCAGTTTGCCTTCCGCAATATTTTTTTGAAGGGTTGGTATATTTTGATCTAAAATTAAAGGCTTCAAAACCAAATAGGTTGCTTCAGAAAAATCTTTTAAATCTTTATTGAAGGGTGCCCACAATGCATCATTGTTGATATATTTGGAATCCAATACCTTAAATTCCCTGAAATCTTTAATGGTATCAATACGTTGCTCAATTGCACATTCATTTTTGGAGAATGCATTACTGACTGTTCCTAAAATCAAAAAAGTGATTAAAAAATAATTCTTCATATAAAAATTATTAAAGTTTGCGATGTTGGTTACTTGAAAATAGAATCTACAAATTCAATTTTATTGAAGACCTGTAAATCTTCAATTCCCTCTCCAACGCCAATGTATTTCACCGGAATTTTAAACTGGTCGGAAATTCCTATCACCACGCCTCCTTTGGCCGTGCCATCTAATTTTGTGACTGCCAGCGACGTTACTTCTGTGGCTTTGGTGAATTGTTTGGCCTGTTCAAAAGCATTTTGGCCAGTAGAACCATCGAGCACCAATAAAACTTCGTGTGGCGCATCGGGTACCACTTTTTCCATGACCCGTTTTATTTTGGTCAGCTCATTCATCAAATTAATTTTATTGTGCAATCGGCCAGCGGTGTCTATAATTACCACATCGGCATTTTGGGCAACGGCAGATTTTAACGTATCAAAAGCAACGGAAGCAGGATCGCTGCCCATTTCCTGGCGAACCATAGGCACGTCAACCCTGTCGGCCCAAACCTGCAACTGGTCTATCGCGGCAGCACGAAAGGTATCTGCAGCACCAAGCACCACTTTTTTGCCGCTTTTTTTAAATTGTGACGCCAGTTTTCCTATGGTCGTTGTTTTTCCAACGCCATTCACGCCCACCACCATTATGACATAAGGTTTTTTATCCAAAGGCGTTGTAAAATCTGTTTCATTTCCAGCATTGGTTTCTGCCAACAAGCCCGCGATTTCTTCCCGAAGGATCGAATTTAATTCGTCAGTGCCCAAATAGGTGTCTTTTAACACCCTTGCTTCAATGCGTTCAATGATTTTAAGTGTGGTCACCACGCCAACATCCGAAGAAATTAAAACCTCCTCCAAATTGTCCAGCACCTGGTCATCAACCTTCGATTTTCCTGCAATCGCTTTGGACAGCTTCGAAAAGAACGTAGTTTTGGTCTTTTCCAGACCTTTGTCTAAGGTTTCCTTCTTTTCTTTGGAAAATAATTTTTTGAATAAACTCATTTTTTAAAAATTACTGGGGTAAATATAAAAAAAAAACTACTCTCAAAAGATTGAAAGTAGCCCTATTCGTTAATCTATAAACAAATTGTTATTTTTTGTCCAAGAAGTCTTTTACCATTAAAGGATCCATAATAGCTTCTACAAATGTGTAAGCTCCGGTTTTAGGAGACTTTACCATTTTTATAGCTTTTGATAATCTTTTTGATCCAGTCTGTAACGATGCTACTGATTTCTTTGCCATGGTCTTATATTATTTAATTTCTTTATGAATGGTCACTTTTTTCAAGATAGGATTGAATTTTTTGATTTCCATCCTGTCTGGCGTGTTCTTTTTGTTCTTTGTTGTAATATACCTTGAAGTTCCTGGCATTCCAGTACCTTTATGTTCAGTACACTCTAAAATTACCTGAATTCTATTTCCTTTTGACTTTGCCATTTCCTAATGATTATTTTTTGTAAAAACCTTTTTCTCTTGCGTCTTTTAAAACTGCAGTGAGTCCTAATTTATTGATATTTTTTAAAGTAGAAGTGGCAATTTTTAATACAATCCACTTGTCTTCTTCAGCAATATAAAAACGCTTTTTAATTAAATTAGCGTCAAATTTTCTTTTAGTTCTATTCAATGCGTGAGAAACATTGTTTCCTACCATTGCTTTTTTTCCAGTAAGTTCGCAAACTCTTGACATATTTCTGTACCTTTTTAGTGTGTTTTCAAAACGAGATGCAAAATTAAATTTTTAAACCCGAATACACAAACTTATTTTGCTAGTTTTTTAAAATTTCTTTCCGCAACAATTCCAAAGCTTTATTTGAAGCGCGGCCTATCACTTTTTCCCGGGGTTTTCCGAAGAAAAATTCTTCAGAAAAAACGGTGGTTGGCGTGGCGATGGCTATAAAAACCGTTCCCACGGTTTTATCGGTTTCATCGGCTGTTGGCCCAGCGTTTCCGGTGGTTGAAATTGCATAATCGGTTTGGTATTTTTGCTGAATTCCCTTAGCCATCGCCTCAGCAACCTGCGCGCTCACTATGGTGTTTTCGGCAATTGTTTTTTCATCCACCTGCAGCTCCTTTATCTTGATCATTTTGTTGTAGGCCACAATTCCTCCCACAAAATAGTTGGACGCGCCAGGAACAGAAGTGATTATTTTTGCGATATTTCCGCCCGTGCAACTCTCTGCCACCGCCAAGGTCTGCTTTTTTTCGATCAACAATTGTCCGATTACCGCTTCAATCGTTTCATTTTCATCGAAACCAACAATAATTTCGGGAATTAATTTCGCCAATTTTTCCATTTCCCGCACAATGGCGGTTTCCAACATTTCAGGAGTTGCCCCTTTTGCGCTTAAACGCAAACGAACCGTACCGAAGGAAGGCAGATATGCCAGCCTAACAAAAGAAGGCAAATTGGTTTCCCAATCTTCGATCTTTTCGGCAAGCATGCTCTCTCCCATTCCGTAGGTAATCATTGTTTTATGAAGAATAAAAGGTAAATTATAAGTTGCCTGCAATTTTGGCAACACGCTTTGCGACATCAGGCCAATCATTTCGAAAGGTACGCCGGGCAATGAAACGACCACTTTATCATTTTGGTAAAACCACATACCCGGTGCGGTGCCAAATTCGTTTTTTAAGGGAATACAGGCTGATGGCACCAATGCCTGGTTTCTGTTTACTTCGGTAAATGGATAATTAATTTTCGCAAACAGTTGTTGTATATGGCTAGAGATTTCTTCATTTAAAACCAAGAAATCGTTAAAATATTCAACCAATGTTAATTTGGTAATATCATCTTTTGTTGGGCCTAAGCCACCGGTAATAATCACAATATCGGCATTTGACTGCGCTTCTTTAATCGCTTTTAAAATGTGCTGTTTGTCGTCCTGAATTGAGGTAATTTGATAAACGGAAACGCCAATTTTATTCAGTTCTGTGGCAATCCATTTTGAATTTGAATCTAAAATTTGGCCAATTAAAATTTCATCGCCAATGGTTATTATCTCTGCTTGCATTTCTTTCACTATATTTGCGTTAAATATAGCAATTAACACGCAACCTTTTAAGAAAATTTGCATCTAAATTTTATATACTAAGAACTAAAAAACCAACTACAGCTATGATTACCCCTGATCAATTAACGGACAATGAACTTCTGGAGCAAATAGAAAATTGTTCTTTAAGTCCGGAATTATTTACGCACAAAACCATGTTAAGACTGGCCTGGATTTTAATCCAAAAACATGGATTGGATGTTGCCATTGTTAAAAACAATCATATCAAGGAAAAATATTTTAAAACGGCTTTAAACAGCGATAAGTTCAACAAAACTTTGAGCAGGGCCTATGTGGAAATTTTACATTATTTTATGACGAAATCCAACACCAAAAATTTTGATAAATTATTGCGTGAATTTCCAAGATTAAAATTCGATTTTCAAAAATTGGTAAAAACCCATTACGGCTACAATATTTTAAAAGAGCACCGTAATGAAGAACCTAAAGATTTTAGGCCTATTATATTTTCATTTTAGGAAAACATTTTTACTTTTTACCAAAAGCCCTCAACACAAATTTCGGTATCTTTGAAAAAAGAAATACCATATTATGTCTATAAATCACTTTATCAAATCAATTGCCTTATTTATTATTTTGATTATCACATCTTGTGGTTCAAAAAATAAAATTTATTCGGAAGCACAATTGCTGCGCATTCCCTATATCTCAAAAGTTGACCAATCCATCCGCAATTATTTTGTGTATCTCCCAAAAGGATATGATCAAAAACAAGACAAAAATTGGCCTGTCCTTATGTTTTTACATGGAAACGGTGAACGCGGAAATGGGCAGAATGAGTTGGATTATGTCCTGATTCACGGTCCGCTTTACGAAGCGTGGATTCAAAAGCGCGATTTGCCTTTTGTGATGGTTGTTCCTCAATTGCATATGTTTGGGCGGGATACCCTGGGTTTGGGGTATATTGATAACAGAGTAACAGACTGGATTCCGAAAAGACTTGAAAACGGCGTACCCGAACGGCCAAAAGATCCTGTTATTGCTGAACAAATGATTGGCGCCCTGGCTTCTGACACAATTCCTTCTAATACAAACTATTTTAACGGCGGCTGGAATGCGGCTGAAACCGATGTGCTGGCGATGCTGGATAAAACCTTGGAGAATTACAAAACTGATGAAAATCGGATATACTTAAGCGGCATCAGTTATGGCGGATTTGGCACCTGGTATATCGCAAGTAAAAATCCGCAACGCTTTGCTGCCATCAACCCCGTTGTTGGATATGGCCATCCCTATTTAATGGATTCCATCGCCAAGCACAAGATTCCTGTCTGGAATATTGCAGGCGGACGAGATCAGGTGGTGCCCGCAAAATATTTTTATGAAGGAATGAATAAATTGGAAGCACTTGGCCATCACAATATTCGTTTCACCATTCAGGCGGATATGGGCCATGATACCTGGCGACGCGTTTATGCCGGCGATGATCTTTACAACTGGCTGCTGGATAATCACAAATAAAAAACGCACCGAAAAGATGCGTTTAAATGTGCCAATTATTTTAAACTGCTGATTTATTTTACATGAATACGAAAACTTTCAACACCATTAATTGTGCCTGTCAACACATCATTTTCGGATACTTTTCCTACACCTTCCGGAGTTCCCGTAAACAACACGTCCCCTTTTTTTAGCGTAAAAAACTGAGAAATATAGGCAATCAATTCATCAATTTTCCAAAGCATGGCATTTGTGTTACCGTCCTGAACTATCTTGTCGTTTAGCTGCAATTTGAAGTTCAAATTGTTTAAATCTCCCAAACTTTCCTTCGGAAAAAACTCACCTATCACCGCGCTTCCGTCGAAAGCCTTTGCTTTTTCCCAAGGCAACCCTTTTTCTTTGCATTCCTGTTGAATGTCTCGCGCCGTAAAATCTATTCCCAAGCCAATCTCATCATAATAGGTGTACGCAAATTTTTGGTTGATGTGTTTGCCTACTTTATTTATTTTTACCAGAATTTCCACTTCATAATGAATATCGTCAGAAAATGGGGGAATAAAAAAAGGTTGCTTTTTGGCCAGTATGGCCGAATCCGGTTTTAAAAATATCACCGGATTTTTAGGTTTTTCGTTTTGTAATTCTTCGATATGCTTTGCGTAATTGCGCCCAATGCAAATTATTTTCATCTGTTTATATATTATTTTTTTTGTGGTAACAGCTGCTGTTCGCCATTAATCATTCCCTTTTATACCAAAATTTGTAAGGCTCGTTTCATGTTAATTA
>JAVVEF010000117.1:0-8388 GCA_032251275.1 Lutibacter sp. | reverse complement strand
AAATTAAATCTTCATATTGCATAAATCAAAATAGTTTTTCAGTAAGCCCTAATTAGACGAATAATAACCTATTAAATATTAAAAAGAGTTTATCCACTTCGGATAAACTCTTTTTTAGTTTGGCATTCATTTTGCAAACCCATTAACAAACAAACCAATTATGAAAAAATTTATAGGTATAGGATTCATCACTTTATTAAGCATTACTTTTTTTGGCTGTGGCGCTTCAAAAGCTCAGAATAATCATCCTTTTAAAGTTTTGGACGCCACTTATGCCAAAACGGTTGGTGAACAACCCGACTTGGTCGTGACGACACTAAAAATTATGATAAACAATCCGGAAATTAAATTAGACAGCGTGTATTTTAGAAATCACAAAGCGCCATTAAAACGTGTAGAAAGTGATGAAAATTCCATTTTTTCTGGAAGTTTTACAACTTCAAAAATACCTCACGACTATATTTTAGATAGCGATCCAAAACAGGAATTTGGAAATAAGCCACCGGTAACAGTTTCTAAATTACCTTTTGAAATAAAGGAAAATGAAGCAATTGTGAGTTATTTTTATAAAGACAAAATCAGTTATTACAAAATTTTGGAAGTGAAAGAAAAATAAATCCGGAAGATCGAAGACGGAAGGCCGATTCCGATAACTTTTGAGACAGACGTTTTTGACCACAAGACTGCATGACATTTATGGCTGCATTACTAAAATCTATAAATCTTCGGCATAAACCAAACCAATCTCCTTTCTCACTGCATCCAACAAAGTAATTAGCTCTATGCTGTTTTGATGTGACCATAAACTGCTTTGCGTACGATTTTCAAGCAGGCAGGAGTTGCATTCCGAAATTTGATGCGTAAATCCTTTGCCGGAAATTGGAAGAGATATTTTTTCTTTTATGTTGTCTTTAAATACCGAAAAATTACTTGCTTCATTCCAAGGGCTGTCGATCACAATTTCTCCCAAAGTGCCGCTTATTTTTGCCTCTCTTTTTGAATTTGAGTTAAAACTGCTGAAAAGTACTGCCTGCGCATTTTTATAATCAAAAATGATGGAAACTTGCGAGTCGGCACCCGATTCATAAAAATGTGCTTTGGCCACAATCTTGTCGGGCATTCCCAATATCAAATAAGCCAAAAATATAGGATAAATACCAATATCAAGTATGGAACCGCCTCCCAATTCCTTATCATAAATGCGTTGAATTGAAGGAAGTGCTTTGAAGGAAAAATCGGCATTCAGATACTTTATTTCACCAATTTCACCATTTTCAACGGTGTTTTTTATTTTTTTTATGGCAGGTAAAAACCGTGTCCACAAAGCTTCCATTAAAAACATATTGTAATTTTTGGAGGCTTCAATCATTGTAAAAACCTGTTGTTTGTTAATGGCAAAAGGCTTTTCACACAATACCGCTTTTTTATGTTCCAAAGCTAAAATCGTAATTTGTGCGTGAAGGTTGTGCGGCGTTGCGATATAAACAATGTCAACAAATTTATCCTGTAACAATGCTTCGTACGAACCATAAAACTTTTTTGCATCATAGGTTGTGGCAAATGCTTCCGCTTTGGCCAAGCCTCTCGATGCAACCGATTCAAGTTCAGCGTTTTCTACTAATTTTAAGTCGTTCACAAACTTATGGGCGATTTTACCCAATCCAATAATTCCCCATTTAATTTTCTTACTCAAAACACCAAAATTTAGACGATTTATAACACCATAAAAGTACTTAATTTTTATTTGGCACAGAATTTGAATTTCAAGTAAAATAACATCAAAAACAAAATGATTATGAAGGCTATAAAATTACTTTTAGGAACGTTGGTTATAGGAATGTCGTTCGCCTCCTGTATTGTTGACAACAGCATTGATGAACCTTATTTTGTGTCACTTGAAGAAGTTGTTACAGCAAATGATTTGTGGTACATTGATTACAATAACACTACTGGAACCGGAGATGTGCCATTTTTATCAAAAGCCTTCACCATTTCATTTATAAACGGAAAAGTGTATGCCAATAACAATTTAGTCGGAATTGGAACTTTTGGAAATGGCTACGGCATTCAGATTGGATTTTACGACACGTTTGACGGCCGTTTAAAAATAGATCATAATTTAGACGGATTTTACAATTTTGATGTCATCCAATTGTCGGTAAATAATATAAAATTAAGGGACAATTACAACAATGTTACCTATAATTTATTGGGATACCAAAAATTTAATTTTGATTATGACCAAGTTTTTTATGACAACATTGAATATTTTTTGCAGGAGTATCAGGCTTGGGAAAAAACATATACAAGCGCAGCCGGAGATGTAAACGCTTTTGATTATGAAAATTTTTTACAGTTCACTCCAGAAAATTTAACAACATTTTATTCTTCCAAAGATAATGTTGGCACACCTATTGCTAATATATATTGGGATTATGTAGGAGATTATGTGGTGGCGAATGTTCAGGGATATGACAATCTAAAAATTTTAACATTAGATTATGATATAACAGACAATGAAAAGTTTGAGCTCACCGTTATTAATGATGGAAAGATTAGTTTGTATCATATAGCTTCTGGAACAACCTACGAGTTTACCGGAAGAGGTTACATACAATATTTAAAACCAAGTTCAATTTTGGCAAAAAGCGCCACAAGCGACGAAGGCAGAGCGAGAACTAAAGTATTTAGAGAAACAGAAATTAGAAGAAATTTAAAATAAAGTTTGGTTAGTTGATTTTTGGTTGGTTATTTTTAATAACCAATTGAGTTAGCCGCTCCCTCATCGGGGCGGCTTTTTTTTGTACCTTTATGGTTTGAAAAAAAAACATTACAAATGAATCATAAAACAGCATTTATTACAGGCGCAACCTCAGGAATTGGAAAGGCAACCGCGAAACTTTTTGCACAAAACAACCTGCGTTTAATCCTTTGTGGCCGACGCGGAGATCGGCTTGCCGAATTGAAAGAAGAATTGGGTAAATTAACCGAGGTTACCACGCTTCAATTTGACGTAAGTAACAGGGAAGAGGTTTTTAAGGCAATTGCATCGCTGCCAAATGAATTCAAGAAAATAGATATTTTAATCAATAATGCAGGAAACGCGCACGGATTAAGCAGCATTCAGGAAGGAAATATGGATGATTGGGACGAGATGATCGATATCAATGTGAAAGGATTGTTGTATGTTTCAAAAGCGATATTGCCTCAAATGGTGGAACGAAATGATGGATTTGTGGTAAATATTGGTTCCATTGCCGGCAAAGAAGTGTATCCAAACGGAAATGTCTATTGCGCATCAAAATATGCCGTAAATGCTTTAAATAAGGCAATGCGGATCGATTTGAACAAACACAATATTCGTGTTTCCGCCATCCATCCCGGCGCCGTGGAAACGGAGTTTTCAGAGGTTCGTTTTAAAGGTGATAAAGAAAAAGCAAAAAATGTTTATAAAGGATTTAATGCTTTGCAGCCGGAAGACATTGCGGATATTATTTACTTTGTTGTAACGCGGCCTTTCCACGTAAACATAGAAGATATGATTGTATATCCTACTGCTCAGGCTTCGGCAACCATATTAAAAAAAGAGGTTTAAACTTAAGTTTAAACCTCTTTTTTTTACAAATACATATTCAAATTATGGCGTAATTTTAGTCAATAAAATTGTTCCAACATTGGTTTCTAGTCCTTTATTCACTTCAATTGGCACTGTAGAAGTGAAAGGTGTAAAATCTGATTTTTCAATTTTCAACAAATAATTTCCTTCAGGCAATCCCTGTAAATTAAATAAACCTTCACCATCTGAAGAAGTTGTTGCTATCGAATTTAAAAAAGTAGTGTCAGTTTCATCAAATACGTAAATAGTTGCATTATCTAAAGGCATTAAAACAGTTTCTGTTTCCAAAGCATCTGCAACGCGTCCTAAGATTGTTCCTGAATTAACTTCAGCAATCACCCTTATAACCGGTTTTAAATTATAATTTCCTGAAGTCCCTGCTTTTACGATGGATTTTTGCACATCCCAATCTAAAATAAACGTATAAGAAAATCCCGGCTCTAAAGTAGTGTTTAAATGAAGTTTAAGTCCGGATTGCATCGCACTTGGCGTGCTAAGCGGGATTTCAGTTGTTTCACCATCTAAAACTAAAACTAAGGCATTGCCTTCTCCAAGAATCAATCGAATTTGATTTAAGTTTCCAGATTCAATGTCTTCATCAGTTAAAACAAGCGTATTTCCGGCTACGAGTTCGGTCAAATCAACGCGATTTAATGAATCGTCAGTATTCGGTAACGTAAAACCTTCAAAACTAGTCCAGCCGCTATCGCCGTCATTTCGGTTAAATTGAACATCAACAATATTAACCAAAACCTTTTCATATTCCCCTTCAGCATCCACTAATTTTAATTGAATACTAGAAGTGTTTTCAGCATTGCTGTCATTATTATCGCAACTCACGAAACTTAAAGTCGCAAATAGCATTGCAACTAAAAATAATTTACTTAATTTCATATTTATATGTTTTAAATTTATAATTTTTATACTTTATTTTTTTAATTTGTGCTTGTGGAAACGCGTTTGAATTTTAACGAGGTAATTTCAAAGTTATTGCTATTTTTAACTTTTTTAACATGATTAACAAGCGACTTTTAATAAAAAATTTGTTAGCCCACAACGATGAAAACAGCTTTTACGACAAGAAGCTGAAAATTTCGTTGGAACATAAAGAGGGAAAAGCCAAATTTTTAAAAATCGTTTGTGCTTTGGCAAATTCAAATCCTGAAAACAATTCCTATATCGTAATTGGTGTTGATGATCAGTTCAGTAAAATTGAAGGTGTCGATTTTTTTGACGACAGCAAGATTCAAAATTTAATGAATTCTTATTTTAACAATCCGCCAAAAATTCAATATGAAAACATTCCTTTTCCGCGATTGCCAAAGCACAAAGTTGTGGGTTTGGTCACCATTCATCCATCAAAGAAAATAGCGTCACTTAAGAAAAATATATGGAAATATGTTAACGGAACCATTTTTTACAGAAGGGGAAGCAACTCTTTATCAACATTGGAGACGTTTGAAATCACAGAATCCAACAAAGCCATTGTTGAAGCCATAGAGAAAAACGCCAGCAACAATATTCAACTTACTTTAGATGGTGTTCTTGATTTTATAAACCGTCACAAAAAAGCGTATCATCCAACCTATAAAGTTTTTAATGAACAAACTGTGCTTTGTTGGGCCGGTGAAAAAAGAGTTGTGAAAGGTGAAACTTTTTATTCACGCGTGGATATTGAGCTCATTAACGAACAGGTTCGGCTGTTTTATTCCGCTTTGGATGAGGTGAAAATAGAATTCGACAAAAATTCCTTCAGAATTACGGAGTATGTTTATTTAGGGCTGAAAAAATCGTTCGATTATTATCCACTGGAAAAAACCGTGATTCATTTTAAGCAAAACGGAAAATACAATATCGCAAGTGAGATGCTGTTTGAGCCGCCTCAGTTTGATAAAAAATTATTGCACCATGTGTTTAACAATTTCAATGCAATTTTAGATAAATTAAAAAAGAACTTGCCTTTAACAGAAATTGAACTAGAAGATGTACATGATATGCCCACCTATTATTTAATTTGTGTTTTAAATAAAATTCCGAACGCTTTTTTAAGGCTGAAGGAATCGGAATTGTTACTTAGAAATTTAGAGGACAAAACAGGATATATCAAATACAAAGAAGCGTTAAGGATTCTTAGAAAAGTAAAGTATAGCTAAGGGTTATTCTGTAACTAATCGGTACTTAGAGTGCCTAAAGTTTGGAGTACTTAAAGTAAAAAAAATGCTTAAAAGATATAAAAAAGTTTTAACCAGATTAATAATCAACCTTTTTTGAAAAAAGATTAAAAAAGGGTTCATTTTAAACGAGTTGCTGCGCATAAAACCAATTTGCTTAAGGCAATCAAGGCACTCCAAACTTTAGGTACTAATTTTTTATCAACCCTTTAATTTTTTGAATAATTCCAGTGCATAACCATCTGTTAAACTTGCCACGTAGCCACAAATTGATAAAATTCTCAAATAAAGATTTTCTTTTGGTTGTTGCAGACTTTCAGGCAATAAATTTAAAATCAGTTTATCATAATTTGTCAGGGAATTATGATATTTCCGGTTGCTTGCCGAAACAAAAACATCGAGTAATGTGGCAATCACGTTATAGCCAACCAATTCTTTTTCAATCACTTCCCTGCTTTTATAGATTTTTTCAACGCTCAATTTGATGATGTCATTTATTTGCGCTTCATAAATACATTTATCCAATAAAGAGTGTTGGTATTCCCCTTTTAAAATAGCGTCTTCCTGCTTTAAAAAAACGTTGGAAGCTTCATTAATCAAATTTCCGATGGCCAAAGCGCGCAGGTAACTTAAACGGTCTTTTTTGAATTGCAGCAGATGGTATTTTTTGGTATCAATGGTGTTTTTTACCAATTTTATCAAATATTCAAGCGCAAAATCTTCCTCAATCAATCCCAAATTGATGCCATCTTCAAAATCGATAATCGTATAACAAATATCGTCGGCCGCTTCCACCAAATAAGCCAAAGGATGCCTGTTATAGGTTGAATTTCCACTTTTTGAGGCCAATCCCAAATCATTGGCAATAGATGAAAAACAAGGAACTTCCGACTGGAAAATACCGTATTTTTTGTCGGCCACATGACTTGTTGGCTTTTTTGGCAGCGACTCTTTCGGGTATTTTATAAAAGTGCCCAACGTGGCGTAAGACAATCGCAATCCGCCTTCCATTCCGGCTTTGCTTTCCGTTAAAATTCTGAAACCATTGGCGTTTCCTTCAAAATCCACCAAATCTTGCCATTGTTTTTTGGTAAGATGGGCTTCATATTGTTGTCCGTTTCCATGTTTAAAATATTCACCAATGGCTTTTTCGCCGCTATGGCCAAAGGGCGGATTTCCAATATCGTGCGCCAAAGCTGCGGTAGCCACAATAGCGCCAAAATCGTTCATCGTATAACCTTGTTCCGCCAATTCAGGATGATTTTTAAGCACCTGTTCGCCAACTCTTCTGCCTAAAGAACGCGCCACAACGCTTACTTCCAAGCTGTGGGTGAGCCGGGTATGCACAAAATCGGTTTTAGAAAGCGGCACCACCTGCGTTTTATCCTGCAAACTTCTGAAAGAATCAGAAAAAATGATTCGGTCGTAATCCACTTCAAAACCCAACCTGGTTTCGTCCTGTTCTTTGCGCGGCCGTATTTTTGTATCTCCAAATCTTTTGAGCGACAATAGTTGGCTCCAGTTCATACCCATTGTAAAATATTTTGTGCAAGATACTTAATAATTAACTGATGTTACGCAGCAATTTCCTTCAAGTAAATCTTAGGTGTTGATAACTTTTCCAGTTTTTCCCAAGCTGCTTTAGAAGCTGCAAGCCAAATTTCGTTTTTCATCGCATAATGATTTTTATTGTTCCTGATTTTTAGCCGTTCAAGTTTTAGATAGGCAATCATCGAGGCTACAAAGTGTGCCTGCTGAGTTTGTATAGTTTTTGTTGGCGCTTTAGCAAAAGCGGTATTATTTTTTATGGAGCGAAAGAACTCTTCTACTTTCCATCGTTTTTCATAGATTGCAGAAAGGCTTTTGTAGTCTAAGCTTAAATCACTTGTAGCTAGATAAAGCGTACCTGTACTTCCATCTCCGTTTTTGAAGACTTGCTTAGCTATCAATATAGGTTTACTATATTGTTTTAGATAAACTGACATTGTACGCTCTTCTAGGGCTAAGGATTCAATTCTTTGATATATGCCTTTTGCTTTATCATTTTCGCTCAAAGCTACAACTCGATTCGATTTTAATGCCATAATAAAATCCGACTTGCAGTCTTGTGTAATACAACTCATATTCTCGGAAGAGGAAAACCAACTATCTGCCAAAACATACTTAAAACCAACATTGAAATTTGCATGTACTACCATTCTACGCATCATTTCATTCTTAGTTTCTTTACTCTTAAAGGATGGCTTCCCGTTCTTCCCAACAACTTCTAAGTCTTTCTTTACAAATTCAACACCTATTGGCAATCCCATATCATATTTGGGACTGTAATAATAAGAGCTTACAAAATTTACACCTTTAACATTTTTACCACTGCAATGATCATAGTGCCAATTAATTAATGGGTTTGCTTTTGTGTGTTTCTTTGGTTCAATAGAATCATCGATAATTAATAACCCTTCAGAAGTTTTAATTTCATGAACCATAGGTTTAGCTTTTAACCATAAAGTTGTTGAGTCTATTTTACTAGATAATAAACGAGTTATCTTGTCATGACTTACTTTATTATCTGTAACCAAAGACAAACCTGTCGCAGTACTATAA
>JAVVEF010000116.1:0-8511 GCA_032251275.1 Lutibacter sp. | reverse complement strand
CATACAATATGCTGCTTGAAAAATATTATAAATATAGTTCCGTCGGGTTAATATTTTGGCGCTTGGTACAACTTTAAAAGGTATTTAGCTTTAAGGATAATATTTAAATTTCCAACAAAAAAACTCCCCAAAACCGAAGTCTTGAGGAGTCTTAAAAAATATATTCTGTAGCTATTATGTCAACAAATCGTTAACGCTTTTTACGCCTGCGGCACTTTCTATAAACTTGGCTTTTTCTGCGTCGGTTAAATCTATTTCAACAATTTTTTCGATTCCGTTTTTGCCAATAATACAAGGAACGCCGATTGAAATATCTTTCAACCCGTATTCACCATCCAACAAAGCGGAACAAGGAAACATTTTCTTCTGGTCATTCACAATGGCCTGAACCATAGAAGAAACTGCTGCTCCCGGTGCATACCAAGCGCTTGTGCCTAACATTTTTGTTAGTGTGGCGCCACCAACTTTGGTGTCTTCAGCAACTTGAGCCAAACGTTCTGCTGATAAATATTGTGAAACAGGAACGCTATTTCTTACTGCCATACGTGTTAAGGGCAACATACCTGTGTCGCTGTGACCGGCAATTACCATTCCGTCAACATCAGATTGCGGACAGCCTAACGCCTCAGCCAAGCGGTATTTAAAACGGGCACTGTCTAAAGCGCCACCCATTCCTATAATTCTGTTTTTTTCGATTCCGGCAACTTTATGCGCCAAATAAGCCATGGTATCCATTGGATTACTCACCACAATAATGATCACTTTTGGTGAATGCTTCAGCAAACTTTCTACAACCGATTTTACAATTCCGGCATTAATACCAATCAATTCTTCACGAGTCATTCCCGGTTTTCTTGGAATACCGCTTGTAATTACAGCAACTTCACTGCCTGCTGTTTTTGAATAATCGTTTGTTGCTCCTGTGATTTTAGTGTCAAATCCCATTAAGGATGCTGTTTGCATAAGATCCATAGCCTTGCCTTCAGCATAATCTTCTTTAATGTCAATCAATACCACTTCCGAGGCGAAATTTTTAATGGCGATGTACTCAGCACAACTTGCACCTACAGCACCTGCTCCTACTATTGTTACTTTCATATTTAAGATGTTGTTTATTTAAATAATAATTTATCCAAATTTACGAATTTTTATGAGAAAAGGAGGTAATATTTGTGATAAAAAAAGGATTGAAAATTAGCAGTCCTTATAAATTTATTCTACAAATATTGGTAAATGTGTAATTTTAAAATACCAGTTGGATTTATCTGAAGCTGAATGCAATTCCGGCGGCCAAGGTATTGTATTCCTGAATGGTATAATCAGCAAATATTTTAAAGAACCCCAAACTCAATCTGGTGCCAACAGTGGCTCTAACGCCACTGGCATCAAAATCCAAATTTATGGGGTCGGTCACTGTTTTTTCTACGGTATCATTTGGAGGAGGGAATCCAGTATTATACTCCAATACATAAGTTCCCAACATTTTTAAGTCTGATGTACCTGCACCATAACCAATTCCTCCATAAAAATTAATGATGGGAAAGTTTATAGAGGCAATTGCCTGAACGGTATAAGCCGATAAATTAAATGTAGCGACTTGGTTGGCACCGGGAATTGAACTGTCGTTTTGAATATTATAATTCACATCCATATTGGTATAAGCGCCTAAGAAAGAAATATGCAGCGGTAGTTTTTCAATTACGCCAAATAAACGGGTGATTTCTTTTTTAACACCAATACCAAATAAATTGCCTTTTACATCATCAGATCCAACTTCAGGAACCAACCGAACCATCACATCAAATTGTTTTGGCAAACCCAATGTAAACTGAACCGAAGGCGTAGGAACTGCGTTTAAAGGTAAATCTTCTTTAATACCTCCAGGCATTAAAAATGTTTTTGAAACGGTTTGTCCCTCTATTACAGCAGTAGCAGTTACTGGTGCTTCCAAGGTGTTTGTGCCCGCGACTGTTGCGCCAGTAGCAGATGTTGAAGTTGTTGAAGCGGATAACCCAAGGTCGGCAAATCTAAAAAGTTCATCTTTGCTGGGCACCATAGAAGCGTTTAGACCAAATGAAAAATCGAATCCAAGTGTTTTATGGGCTTTTGCGGTGTGATACCATCCACTGTTCATACCGTAGATTAATCCCTTCATACCCGGATTCATATAGGCTTTCGTTAATTTGTTGGCGTCTTGGATATTTGCGTAGAGTATGGATTCAAGAGCACCATCCTCTTGGGCTTTTAAGTTAGCTACACAAGTTAACATTAGAATTAAGAGTGCAAATTTTTTCATAAAAGTAGTTTTTGAATTTAGATTTAAGTAATCAAATCTAAACAAATTAATTGATAAAAAAAGACCGCTTTTAAGGGCAGTCTTTTCTTGATTATTTATAATTCAAAAACAAATTAAACATCGATGTTCGCATATTTGGCATTTTTTTCGATAAATGCCCTGCGTGGCGGAACTTCATCACCCATTAACATGGAGAAAACCCTGTCTGTTTCAGTTAAATTATCAATGGTAATTTGTCTGAGTGTCCTGAATTCCGGATTCATGGTGGTATCCCAAAGTTGTTCGGCGTTCATTTCCCCTAGACCTTTATAACGTTGTATGGAAACGCCTCCTCCCATATTTTTCGCAATCATATCACGTTGGTCATCAGACCAGGCGTACTCTCTTTTTTGGCCTTTTTTTACCAAATATAAAGGAGGTGTGGCAATATAAATATGGCCATTTTCAACCAATTCTTTCATATATCTGAAGAAAAAAGTCAAAATTAAGGTGGCAATGTGGCTACCGTCAACATCGGCATCACACATGATGACTACTTTGTTATAACGAAGTTTGTCTAAATTTAAAGCTCTTGGATCATCTTCGGTACCAATGGATACGCCCAAAGCAGTATACATATTTTTAATCTCCTCATTTTCAAAAACCTTATGTTGCATGGCTTTTTCAACATTCAAAATTTTACCTCTCAATGGTAAAATTGCCTGAAAAGCCCTGTCTCGTCCCTGCTTTGCCGTACCGCCTGCCGAATCTCCCTCAACCAGGAATATTTCACATTTATCAGGATCGGTTTCTGAACAGTCACTTAATTTCCCCGGCAATCCGCCAATGGACATCACTGTTTTACGTTGCACCATTTCACGCGCTTTTTTCGCTGCGTGACGTGCCTGTGCGGCTAAAATTACTTTTTGGACAATGATTCTGGCATCACTCGGATTTTCTTCCAAATAATTCTGCAACATTTCAGATACTGCCTGACTCACGGCAGCGGTAACTTCACGGTTTCCCAATTTTGTTTTTGTCTGTCCTTCAAACTGTGGCTCCGCAACTTTCACGGAAATAATGGCTGTCAATCCTTCACGGAAATCGTCCCCAGCAATATCAAATTTTAGGTTTTTTAGCATTCCAGAGTCATCCGCATATTTTTTTAAAGTAGCTGTTAACCCGCGTCTAAAGCCGGCCAAATGCGTTCCGCCTTCAATGGTATTGATATTGTTCACATATGAATGTAAATTTTCGGTATATGAAGTATTATAAACCATCGCAACTTCAACCGGAATATCATTTTTTTCACCTTCCATCGAAATCACTCTGGAGATTAAAGGTTCTCGCGTGGCATCCAAATATCTGATAAATTCAGGTAAGCCTTCATCACTGTGAAATGTTTCAGTAATCAGGTTTCCTTCATCATCCAAAACTCTTTTGTCGGTTAAAGTCAGTGTAATTCCTTTATTCAAAAAGGAAAGTTCACGCAATCTTGTCGCTAAAGTGTCGTAATTAAATTCAATGGTTTGGGTAAAAATAGTTGTATCAGGCAAAAAAGTGACTTTGGTTCCCCGGTCATCGCTTTCACCAATTATTTTAGCCGGGTACAAGGCTTTTCCTCTGGAATATTCCTGTTCCCAAATTTTTCCGTCTAAATAAACGGTGGCTCTTAAATGTTCCGATAGTGCATTTACCACAGAAACACCAACACCGTGCAAACCACCCGAAACTTTGTAAGAATCTTTGTCAAATTTACCACCAGCACCAATTTTGGTCATCACCACTTCAAGCGCCGAAACGCCTTCTTTTTTGTGCATTCCCACAGGAATTCCACGTCCGTTATCTTTTACGGAAACCGAATTATTTTCATTTATAATTACATCTATGGAATCACAATGGCCCGCCATCGCTTCATCAATAGAGTTGTCAACCACCTCATAAACCAAATGATGTAATCCTCTCAAGCCAATATCTCCAATATACATGGACGGACGCATGCGCACATGCTCCATTCCTTCCAACGCCTGGATACTGTCGGCCGTATAACTGCTTTTTTTAGGTTCTTCACTCATATTAAAATCTATTTTTTTGTAAATTTTATAACATACAAATATAATCAAACAGCAAACTATTTTAATGAGTTTTGCGCTTGCGCTATAATTAGTTATCAACAAATTGCCCATATTAAAAAAGTGGCTTAAAACGGCTTAATATAGTCTTAAATACGATTTATCGCATTTCGATAAAAATGGCAATATCCAAAAAAAAGAAAATGTTTTAAATGAAGTTATTTGCCTTCAAAAAGATTCGGAATAGTACCTTTTTTGAGCATAAAACAGCAATAATTTGGGCGTTTCCCTGCGGGTCGCGCTTTCCATTGCAATCTTTTTTTCGGTGAAAAACCTCAAAAAAGGATTTCCATTTCAATCGCTAACGCAAATCGATTTACGATTTACGATTTACGATTTACGATTTTTTCAATTTTAAACTTTTTCTCATTTAATTCGCCCCATCAGGAACTAAGGAGTTTTTTCTTATTAAAAAAAATTTGTTCAGAAAAAATTACTCAAAGCATTAGGGCATATTTATTTTAATATTATTTTTGCGGATGCAAGACAAGGTACTTATTTTAGATTTCGGTTCGCAATACACGCAGTTAATTGCCCGAAGAGTGAGAGAACTCAACATTTTTTGTGAAATTTTTCCTTTCAACAGTAAAAATTTTAAGGTCGAAAATTACAAGGCGGTCATCCTTTCCGGTAGTCCGTTTTCCGTAAGAGCCGATGATGCACCGCACCCCGATTTATCAATGATAAAAGGCAAAAAACCCTTGTTGGGCGTATGTTATGGCGCGCAATTTTTGGCACATAATTTTGGCGGAAAAGTAGCGGCTTCAAATACTCGGGAATATGGCAGGGCAAACCTTTCTTTTGTAAAAATCAACGAACTGTTTTTTGAAAATGTGCACTTGGGAAGCCAGGTTTGGATGAGCCATAGCGATACCATTGTTGATTTGCCTGAGAATTGTGAGTTAATTGCCAGTACACACGATGTTGAAAATGCAGCTTTTAAAATTAAAAATGAAGATACTTACGGAATTCAGTTTCACCCGGAAGTTTACCATTCAACAGACGGCATAAAAATACTGGAAAACTTTCTGGTAAAAATAGGCGGCGTTGCACAAACTTGGACACCCGATTCTTTTGTGGAATTGACCGTTGAAAGTCTGCAAAAACAAATTGGCAACGACAAGGTTGTTTTAGGACTTTCCGGCGGTGTGGATTCAACAGTGGCCGCAGTTTTATTAAGCAAAGCCATTGGCACCAATTTATATTGCATTTTCGTAAATAACGGTTTGCTGCGAAAAAATGAATTTGAAAATGTATTGACCCAATATAAAGGAATGGGCCTGAATGTAAAAGGCGTTGATGCTTCGGCACGTTTTTTGAAAGCGCTAGCTGGAGAATCCGATCCTGAGGGAAAACGCAAAATTATCGGTCGGGTTTTTATTGAAGTTTTTGATGATGAAGCACATGCAATTGAGGATGTGAAATGGCTGGCACAAGGCACTATTTATCCTGATGTGATTGAATCAGTTTCTGTAAGCGGCGGACCATCAGCAACCATCAAATCGCATCACAACGTGGGCGGTTTGCCCGATTTTATGAAACTTAAAATTGTGGAACCGTTGCGAATGATATTCAAAGATGAGGTGCGCAGGGTTGGTGCAACTTTGGGAATTGACGCAGAGTTGTTGGGAAGACATCCTTTTCCGGGACCAGGTTTGGGCATTCGAATTTTAGGTGATATTACCGCAGAAAAAGTGCAAATGTTGCAAGAAGTGGATGCCATTTTTATAAATGGATTGAAAGAATGGGGATTGTACGACAAGGTTTGGCAGGCAGGAGCGATTTTGTTACCCGTTAATTCAGTTGGCGTAATGGGTGATGAGCGAACTTATGAAAAAGCAGTGGTGCTGCGGGCAGTGGAGTCAACAGACGGAATGACAGCTGATTGGGTAAATTTGCCTTATGAATTTCTGCAAAAAACCTCAAATAAAATAATAAATGGAGTAAAAGGCGTTAATAGAGTAGTGTACGATATTAGTTCCAAACCGCCGGCAACGATTGAGTGGGAATAACCCGCGAATAAATTTAAATTCATTTATGAAACGAGCATAACAAATTTTGATACACGAAGGAATGATTAATGGCGAACAGCAGCTGTTACCGCTAAAAAATACAATTTAAACAGATGAAAAGAATAACCCTATTATTAGTATCGCTTATTTTGTTTTCGTGCATCACCTTGGCGCAGCAAAAAAAATATGTTTCATATACCGTTAAGAAAGGAGAAACTGTAAAAAGTATTGCCAAAGCATATCACCTAACTTCCAGAGATTTATTGCAGCTAAATCCAGATATTAGTCGAAATCTCGAACCAAATACCGTTATTATTGTGCCAAATTTAAATTATGGCAAAGAGAACACTAGGGTTCAGGAAGTAAAAGCAGCGCACAATGATAAAAAAACATATGATGTATTGTCAAAAGACACTTTATATGGCATTTCAAAAAAGTTTGGAATTACAGTAGATGAATTGTTAGCAGCAAACCCTCAGTTAAAGGATGGCTTAAAACCTGGAATGAAATTGGAAATTCCTGAGTCGGGAGCAATCAAAATAAACGATGTTGTTCAGTATGAATTTCACATAGTGGTTAAAGATGACACATTGTATAATTTGTCGAAACGATATCATATCACACAAGAAGAATTGATAAGGTTAAATCCGTCATTAAAAGATGGGTTGAAGATAGGAATGGAATTGGTGCTTCCCAAAATTGGCGATTCCAATGCAGAAGTTGTCGATAATTATGAATACCATACGGTAGTTAAAGACGATACATTGTATAACTTATCAAAACGTTACCAGATTTCTCAAGCAGAATTGTTAAGGTTAAATCCGGAACTTTCAGAGGGTTTAAAATTGGGAATGAACTTAAAAATGAAACCGCTTCAAAATTGGAAAAACCAAATAACGTTAGCCAATGAAAATCAGTTTGCATCCAATAAAGTTATTTTCAATGAAAATTTCGATACTTCAAAAGAAATTAATCTTGTTGTAATGCTTCCTTATCACGTAAATAAGGCTTCGGATTCCACCAAAACTGAAAACTTCGGAAAAAGCAATTCTTTGTTAAATTATGTTACCGATTTTCATTTAGGGGCAATGATGGCAATTGATTCCTTAAGAAATCAAGGACTGAATATTAAAGTTAAATTTATAGATTCTGAAAATTCTACACAAAAACTTCAAACTGTTATCAATAGAAATGAGCTAAAAAATGTTGATGCAGTGATAGGGCCGTTGTATTTTGACAATGCTTATTGGCTCTCAAAACATATTGATGCGCCTATTGTGGTGCCTTTTTATTCAAAAAATCAGTCTGATAATTCTGCCAATAACTTGGTGAAAGCATCACCTGGAGATGAATTGTTACAAAGTGAACTTTTAAGGTATTTGGAAAAAAAATACAATGGTGAAAATATTGTTGTTATTAATGACGGAAAATCGGGATCACAAACTAAATTGTGGCAAGTTGTGAACAGGTTAAAAACATTTAATAACGTTAAAAATATATCGGTGGTAAAATCGGAATTGGGCTATGTTTCAGGAGAAAAATTTTCTGATAAATTAACGAAAACTGTGAATAACTGGGTGATTTTGGTAAGTGATGAAATGGTGACAACAGCATCTGCTGTAAATAGTTTAAAAAGTTTGGCTCACAATTTCAATATTACATTAATTGCATTGGATAAAGGAACTAATTTTGGCAGCGTGGACAACAACCTTTTGGGACAATTGAATTTTATATATCCTTCCATAGATTTTTTGGATGTTGATGATGTTAATGTCAATAATTTTTATAAGAATTATCAGGATATAAATTATGCAATTCCATCTAAATACGCACTAAAAGGATTTGACATCACTTATGATGTTTTAGCAAGAATTGCAACGATGGATACTTTGGAGCAAGGGTTAATGGCCGGAAAATCGTCAAGGCTTTCAACACTTTTTAAATATGACAGAAATTTAATGGGAAGTTTTGAAAATCGCGGCGTTTTTATCATTCAATATAACAAGTCACTAACACCAATAATTTTGGAATAATAGGTTAATTAGGGCTTACTGAAAAACTATTTTGATTTATGCAATATGAAGATTTAATT
>JAVVEF010000115.1:0-8605 GCA_032251275.1 Lutibacter sp. | reverse complement strand
TTTGGTTTTTAGAAGCTTTTCCTTTTCTTTTTAAATGAAACCTGCGGATTTAAGGTAATAATAAAAAAGGGGCGCTTTCAGCGCCCCTTTTTTTGTTCAAAAATATTATTTTATAGCACTAAACTAATTTATTTGCAATCAGATATTCTGCAATTTGGATGGTGTTTGTTGCGGCTCCTTTTCGAAGGTTATCGGCCACAATCCACATATTTAAAGTATTTGGCTGCGATTCGTCTCTTCTGATTCTGCCTACAAAAACTTCATCTTTATTATGCGCATAAATTGGCATCGGATAGGTATTGGTATCTAAATTGTCCTGCACAATTACGCCAGGCGTTTCGCTTAATAATTTGCGGACTTCACTTAAGTCAAAATCATGTTCAAACTGAACATTTACGGCTTCTGAATGTCCGCCGGATGTTGGAATGCGCACCGCTGTTGCCGTAACCGAAAAAGAATCGTCATTTAATATTTTCTTAGGCTCTTTCACCAATTTCATTTCTTCTTTGGTGTAACCGTTTTCTAAAAATACATCACACTGCGGAATGGCGTTTCTGTTAATTGGATAATGATAAGCCATTTCACCTTTGATGCCTTTCGATTCATTTTCAAGTTGTTGCACGGCTTTTACGCCTGTGCCCGAAACGGATTGGTAGGTGGAAATTACCACACGTTTCATCTTGTATTTTTTGTGCAAAGGCGCCAAAGCCATCACCAATTGAATGGTTGAACAGTTTGGATTTGCAATAATTTTATCTTCTTTGGTTAATTCGTTGCCATTAATTTCAGGAACCACCAATTTTTTAGTTGGATCCATTCTCCAGGCAGATGAGTTGTCAACAACCGTTGTACCAACTTCAGCAAATTTTGGAGCCCACAATTCGGAAGTCGTTCCTCCTGCGGAAAATAACGCAATATCCGGACGTGCATCAACGGCATCTTGCATCCCAATAATGGTGTGCTTTTTTCCTTTATATTCAATTTGCTTGCCAACAGAACGTTCTGAAGCAACCAATAACAATTCCGTAATCGGGAAATTTCTTTCCGCCAACACTTGCAACATCACGTTTCCTACCATTCCGGTAGCGCCTACAACAGCTACTTTCATCTAATAATTTTTTAATTTTTATACTGATGCAAATTTTATAAAAAAATGTAAGAAACAAGCACTAAATTATTGAAAATTAACAGATAAATATTTTTCTGTTAAAAAAATGATAAAAGATTTGTAACCGAAATAGTTATGAGAAAAAATGTAATTTTGCAAAAAATCAGAAACAATGACTACTACAGGAAAAATAGAATTGATGGCTCCCGCCGGAAGTTTTGAATCGTTGCAGGCCGCACTGGACAATGGCGCCGATTCAATTTACTTTGGCGTTGAGCAACTTAATATGCGCGCAAGGGCTTCCATAAATTTTACGATGGATGATTTGAAAGAAATTTCGGCGCGGTGCAAAGCCAAAAATGTACGAACATACCTTACTTTAAATACCATTATTTACGACCACGATTTATCTGTCGTAAAAACCTTGCTTCAAAAAGCAAAAGAGGCAGATATTACAGCGGTTATTGCGATGGATCAGGCAGTTATTGCTTCAGCAAGAGCTATTGGAATGGAAGTTCATATTTCAACCCAAATTAATGTCACCAATATTGAAACGGTGAAATTTTATGCCATGTTTGCCGATACGATGGTGTTGAGCCGAGAATTGAGCTTGCGTCAGGTGAAAAAAATTACCGAACAAATTGTGAAAGATGATGTGCGCGGACCCTCGGGAAATTTATTGGAAATTGAAATTTTCGGCCACGGTGCCTTGTGTATGGCGGTATCAGGAAAATGTTATATGAGTTTGCATTCTTCAAATTCTTCAGCAAACAGAGGTGCCTGCAAACAAAATTGCCGGAAAAAATATACGGTAATCGATCAGGAAACCGGATTTGAAATGGAATTGGACAACGAGTATATTATGTCTCCAAAAGATTTGTGTACCATCGATTTTTTGGATCAAATTGAAGATGCCGGTGTAAAAGTGTTGAAAATTGAAGGCCGAGGAAGAGCGCCCGAATACGTGGCAAATGTGATTAAATGTTACCGCGACGCCATTGACAGCATTGAAGCAGGAACTTACAGCAAAGAAAAAGTGATTTCGTGGATGCTGGATTTAGAAAAAGTGTACAATCGCGGATTTTGGAGTGGCTATTATTTGGGACAAAAATTAGGGGAATGGAGCAATGGTTCCGGAAGCCACGCCACGCAAAAAAAGGTGTATGTTGGCAAAGGAATGCATTACTTTCCTAAAACCAATATTGCCGAATTTAAGATTGAAGCCTACGAAATTGCCATTGGTGACACCATTTTGATTACTGGCCCTACCACCGGCGCCAAAGAAATGGAAATTACCCAAATGTTCATCAATGATGTTGTTGGAGAAAAAGCCCTAAAAGGCGATTCCTGCACTTTTAAAATTGATTTTAGAATTCGTCCGTCGGATAAATTGTACAAAATTGTACCGATGAATGCAGAAGTTGGAAACGCCATTGTTGAAGTTGGGTAAGGAAAGACCGAAGAAGTAGAAAATAAATTCCCTTCTTGAGAAGCCTGTCCTGTTTTTAGAACGCGAGGGTTAGGGGTGTGTAAAAAACATGAAAAGGAAAAAAACAATAAAAACTAGTCAACGTTCTTTAGGCATCAACATTAAAAAAATCAAAAATCGTAATTCATAATTCGTAAATAAAAGGATGGTAATTATCACATTGCAAAGGGCCAAGTGCATTGGTTGTAATTACTGTGTAGAACAGGCGGCTGCACAATTCCAAATGTCGAAAAAAGACGGGAAAGCGGTGCTGTTGCATTCCATTGAAAAAAGGGGATTTTTCACTTTAAAATCGGCCGATATGGGCATTTTGGAAGCGGTTACAAAAGCCAAAGCAGCCTGTCCGGTAAAAATTATTGACGTAAAGCAAACATAAATCGGTTTTTTTGCGTTTTACAGTTTGCAATTTAAATGATATCTTTACAAATTAGTGAAGTGTGTAAAATTGATTTTCAGTTTTACAAAACAATATAAAAACATAGAAATATATGAGCTGTAATAGTTGCTCTTCAGATATAAACACCGTGCCGAAAGGCTGCAAAAGCAATGGAAATTGCGCCACCGGAGGGTGTGAAAAACTCTCGGTTTTCGACTGGTTATCAAACATGAAACTGCCTACCGGACAAGATCCTTTAAACATTGTTGAGGTTCGGTTTAAAAACGGACGAAAACATTTTTATAAAAATGTCGACAATCTGCAAATTTCCATAGGCGATATCATTGCCGTGGAAGGAAATCCTGGCCATGATATTGGAACGGTTTCGCTTACCGGTGAACTGATTCGAATTCAAATGAAGAAAAAAGGCGTTGCCTTTGATAGTGAAGAAGTAAAAAAAATATACAGGAAAGCCACCCAAAAAGACGTTGATATTTGGAAAGCAGCGCGAGAAAGGGAAAATGAAACCCAAGTAAAAGGTCGTGAAATTTTAAGCCGACTTGGGATTAAAATGAAACTTTCTGATGTTGAATACCAAGGCGACGGCAACAAAGCCACCTTTTATTACACCGCCGATGATCGTGTGGATTTCAGGCAACTAATCAGGGATTTGGCAAGCACTTTCAGCATCAGGGTTGAAATGAAACAAGTTGGCTTACGTCAGGAAGCCGCCCGACTTGGAGGCGTGGGTTCCTGCGGCAGGGAATTATGCTGCTCAACCTGGTTAACAGATTTAAGAAAAGTGAACACCACAGCGGCACGTTATCAGCAATTGTCCTTAAATCCGCAGAAATTAGCCGGGCAGTGCGGAAAATTAAAATGCTGTTTAAATTATGAATTAGACACGTATTTAGATGCCTTATCCGATTTTCCACGACAAGATATTGTGTTGAAGACAAAAAAAGGGGAAGCCGTTTTTATTAAAATGGACATTTTTAAAAGAGTGTTATGGTACACCTACAAAGAAGACAGAAACAGGTGGTTTAAACTTACTTTGGAAAACGTAAAAGAAATAATAGACTTAAACAAAAAAAACCTACCGGTAACTTCTTTGGAAGATTATGAATTTGAGTTGTTGGTTGAAAATGTTGTTACGTATGAAGATGTTGTTGGACAAGACAGTTTAACCCGTTTTGATGCGCCAAAAAGGAAAAACAAACATAAATCTAGAAATAAAAGCAAAAGTTCACAAGCATCCGTTCAGCCAACCCAAGTTAGCGGCGGCGGAAGTTCCAAAAACAGAAAACAAAGACCTCCAAACAAAAGTGCAAACCCAAATAAAAATAATTAAACGGTTAAGTTTACTTGTCGTAGCTTTTTTGTTGCTGTCATGCAACTCAAACGTCGTTTTTGATCAATATATTCCTATTGAGAACCATCAATGGCATTCAGAAAAAGAAATTGAATTTATTGTAAACAATCTGGATACGATTTCTGCAAATAATGTGTTTATCAATATTAGAAATAACAAGAATTATGAATTTAGTTCTTTATTTTTAATTGCCAAACTTGAATTGCCTAGCGGCTATAAAGTGATAGACACTCTGGAATATGAAATGACGGACGCTTTAGGGAACTGGTTGGGAACAGGATTTACGGATCTTAAAGAAAACAAATTGTTTTATAAAGAAAATGTTGTTTTTTCTGAAATAGGCACTTATAAATTTAATATTCAGCACGCAACACGCAGCATCAATGATATTCAGGGAAAAAATCCTTTGGAAGGCATAACGGATGTTGGTCTCAGGATTGAAAAAATAAAACAATGACAAAAAAATCAACAAATAAAGATCAATTTTCGAAGTATATAAAATGGTTTTGGATGACAATCCTTGGAGGGATTTTATTCGTATTACTCTTATTTTTATTGGCGTCTTTTGGTGCTTTTGGGCCACTTCCTACTTTTGAAGAACTGGAAAGTCCGGAAAGAAATACGGCTTCAGAAGTGATTTCCATTGATGGAAAAACATTGGGAAAATATGCCTACGAAAACAGAACACCAGTAAAATATAAAGACCTTCCGGAAAATTTAATCAATGCATTGATTGCAACTGAAGATGAACGTTTTTATGATCATTCAGGAGTAGATTTCAGGGCTTCTATTCGCGCTGTGGTAATGTTGGGAAGCGAGGGCGGCGGAAGTACCATCACACAGCAATTGGCAAAACTTTTGTTTCACGGAGAAGGATCCAGAAATATTGTGGAAAGGATTTTGCAAAAAGTAAAGGAATATGTGATTGCTATTCAGTTGGAACGCCAATATACTAAGCAGGAAATACTGACCATGTACTTAAACAAATATGATTTTTTGAATTTGGCCGTGGGTATTCGTTCCGCTTCGCGAATTTATTTTGGAAAAGAACCGATTGATTTAAAAGTGCCAGAGTCGGCCATGTTGGTTGGAATGCTAAAAAACGCATCTTATTTTAATCCGCTAAAAAGACAGGAATTGGTTAAAAATCGCAGAAATGTGGTGTTGAGCCAAATGTATAAGAATGATTTTATTACCGAAGAACAAAGGGATTCATTGCAAAAAACTCCTTTAAACCTAAATGTAAACAAGGAAGGCCACAGCGACGGTTCCGCAACGTATTTTAGGGAATATCTGCGTGATTTTATGAAAACATGGATAAAAAATAATCCAAAACCCGATGGAACCGATTACAATTTGCACCGTGACGGACTTAAAATATATGTGACCATAGATTCTCGGATGCAACAATACGCCGAGGAAGCCATGCTGGAACATATGGCAAATTTGCAGCGCGTGTTTTATAAAGAACAAAAACGCAACAAAAATGCGCCATTTTACGATTTGGATGAAAACCAGGTTGCTAATACGATGGAACAGGCCATGAAACGTTCAGACCGTTGGATTCGCATGAGGAAAAATGGCGCTTCTGAAAGTGAAATTAAGGCTTCTTTTCAAGAAAAAACAACGATGAGCGTCTTTTCCTATAAAGGAGAAATAGATACCGTAATGTCGCCATACGATTCCATTAAATATTACAAGCACATTTTAAGATCGGGATTGTTGTCGGTTGAGCCACAAACGGGCCACGTAAAAGCATGGGTTGGCGGCGTCAATTACAAACACTTTCAATTTGATGCGGTTAAACAACAAAAGCGTCAGGTAGGCTCTACTTTTAAACCTTTTGTATATGCAGCCGCCATCAATCAATTAAAATTGTCTCCTTGCTATAAATTGCCTAATACACCGTATACCATTCTGAAAGAAAAATATGAAATGCCGGAAGATTGGACACCAAAAAATTCGGATAATAAATATGGCGGAGAGCTAACGTTAAAACAAGCGCTGGCTGGTTCGGTAAACGTAATTACCGCAAAATTAATTGATATGGTACATCCTAAAACCGTCGTTAATTTAGCGCAAAGTGTTGGTATAGAAAGTGAAATCCCCGAGGTGCCTGCGATAGCGCTGGGTTCTGTAGATTTATCTTTGTTTGAAATGGTTGGTGCCTATGCAACTTTTGCCAATAAAGGTTTAAGGATTGAGCCTATGGTAATAATGAGGATTGAAGATAAAAACGGATTGGTGCTGGAACAATTTATGCCAAATTCAAAAGAAGCGATAAGTGAAGAATCGGCCTATGTGATTACCAATTTATTGGAAGGCGTAACAGAATCGGGATCAGGTATCCGTTTGCGTACCAAAGGTGCTGTTTATGCAGATAATATGGTTACAGGTTATCCCTACGGATTCACAAATCCAATTGCCGGAAAAACAGGAACCACCCAAAACCAGTCTGATGGTTGGTTTATGGGCATTGTGCCAAACTTGGCAACAGGCGTTTGGGTTGGCGGAGAAGATAGGGCGGTGCATTTTGCCGGCTTGAGTAAAGGACAAGGCGCCACTATGGCTTTGCCAATTTGGGGACTCTATTATAAAAAATTATATGCAGACCCTACGTTGAATGTAAGTAAAGGAGCCTTCGAAAGACCAGAAGTATTGACCATTGAAACAGATTGCAGAAAAGGCACTGTGGATGAGAACAATGCTGATTTAAAACTAGACGAGGATCCTGAATTTTAAATTTAAATTATAATTTAAATTATTATGATAAATAAAGTAGTTAAAAATCCACAGGACGCTTTACAGGGCGTAGAAAACGGCATGACTTTTATGCTTGGCGGTTTTGGTTTATGTGGCATTCCTGAAAACTGTATTTCTGAATTGGTGAGATTGGGCGTTAGTAATTTAACGTGTATCTCTAACAATGCTGGTGTTGATGATTTTGGATTGGGGCTTTTGTTGAAAAAGCGTCAAATTAAAAAAATGATTTCTTCTTATGTTGGTGAAAATGAAGAATTTGAACGCCAAATGCTTTCGGGAGAATTGGATGTTGAATTAATACCGCAAGGAACATTGGCAGAGCGTTGCAGAGCTACAGGCGCCGGAATTCCGGCATTTTACACACCTGCAGGATACGGAACAGAAGTGGCCGAAGGAAAAGAAACCAGAGATTTTAATGGAAAAATGTATGTTTTGGAACATGCATTTAACCCGGAGTTTGCTTTTGTGAAAGCATGGAAAGGAGATACCGCCGGAAATCTTATTTTTAAAGGAACTGCCCGTAATTTTAATCCGATGATGGCTATGGCAGGGAAAATTACCGTTGCCGAAGTTGAAGAATTGGTTGAAGCCGGTGAATTAGATCCAAATCAAATTCATACACCGGGTATTTTTGTACAACGTATTTTTCAAGGGAAAGATTATGAAAAGAGAATTGAACAACGCACCGTAACTCCAAAATCTTAAACAATGGCTTTATCCAAACAAGAAATAGCGCAAAGAATTGCGCAAGAATTACAAGATAAATGGTATGTAAATTTGGGAATTGGTATTCCAACCTTGGTAGCCAATTATATTCCTAAAAACATAGATGTTGTATTTCAGTCGGAAAACGGCATGCTGGGAATGGGATCTTTCCCAATTGAAGGCGAAGAAGATGCCGATTTAATTAATGCTGGAAAACAAACCGTGACCATTTTAAAGGGTGGTTCGTTATTTGACTCGGCCATGAGTTTCGCGATGATTCGCGGACAACATGTGCAACTAACCGTTTTAGGGGCGATGGAAGTTTCTCAAAACGGTGATATCGCCAACTGGAAAATTCCGGGAAAAATGGTAAAAGGTATGGGTGGCGCAATGGACTTGGTGGCTTCCGCAGAAAATATTATTGTGGCCATGATGCACACGGATAAAGCCGGAGCATCAAAATTGTTAAAAAAATGTTCATTGCCGTTAACAGGCGTTAATTGCGTTAAAAAAGTAGTGACAAATTTGGCTTATTTAGAAATTAGGAACAATGCGTTTTATTTGATCGAAAGAGCGCCGGGCGTTTCTGTTGAAGAAATTATAGCCGCTACAGAAGGAACTTTAATTGTTGAAGGCGAAATTCCGGAAATGAAGTTTTAAAAAAATCCAAATGAAACGAGCTATAACAAATTATGGTACACAACGAAATGATTAATAGCGAACTGCATCTGTACCAATAAAAAATAAATAATAAACAGATGAAACGAGCCATAACAAATTTTGATACACAAC
>JAVVEF010000114.1:0-8689 GCA_032251275.1 Lutibacter sp. | reverse complement strand
TCCATAAAACAAATATACAATATTTTTATGAATATATTATCGCTAGGTTAGTAAACAAAAAATCTAGTCTACTGATCTTTTTCTGTAAAATGAATTGAATTTTTGCCAACGAGCCGGCTGGCCCTATCGCTAAAAACAGCTACCAGCTGTTTTTTTAACGCTCTGTCATGGACCGCTTTTGCCTGTGCTTAGCCAGCCGCGAAGCTCTTCGGATTGCTCCGTCGGCCATTACGTGAGATTCTGAAATAAATTCAGGATGACGCGTTCAATATTTTACAACGAAAAAAATCATAGGATGCTTCTTTTTTGATTTGGGTTAAGGGTTGTTGTGTTTTTTATTTACGTCCCAATAGCTCCTATGTTTGCAAAGTAATAAATTTCCAAAAAGAGATTATTAAATTTGTGATCATAAAGTAAGAAGAATTAGAGTATAGAATCTATCGGGACGGGACAGGCTTGCTTCGGCTCTACTTCGGCTCCGCTCAGTAACCGCGTTCAGCACAGGTCTCTAGACGGGAATTTGAACTGAACTTCCGTCTTCAAAAATCACTCAAACTTTATGGATTTTGCCGGACTTATTTTTGCGATGATGATGGAAGGAATGATTAACATGGCAAGGCATAACAGCAAGGTTCCTATGTTCAATAAGGCGATATAGCCAAAATCGATATAGACAGGAACGGTGTTTACGTAGTAGGTTGAAGGATCGAGCGTTAAAACGCCCGAGTATTTTTGGATAAACAATAAAGCGAGTCCGATAAGATTTCCCCAAAACAGTCCTTTAATTATAAGGTAGCCCGCATTGTATAAAAATATTTTTCTGATGCTGAAATTGGCGGCACCCAGGGCTTTTAATATGCCCACCATCTGGGTTCTTTCCAAAATAAGCACCAGCAAGGCGGTAATCATATTGATGCCTGCCACCAAAATCATGATGGCGATAATTAAGTACATATTGTTATCGAACAAACTGATCCATTCAAAGATGGCCGGGTATTTTTCGATGACGCTTCTACTGTTTAACACAGAAGCCGTTTCCAGATAAATTTGGTCGCTTTTTTCCTGAATCTCGTCGAAATTATTCAGCAACACTTCAAATCCGCCCACTTCATCATCACTCCACCGGTTCATTTTTTGAATGTGCCTGATATCGGCGATCACAAAATTTTCGTCAAACTCCTGAAAACCGGAATTGTACACACCCACCACCTTCACCACTCGAATCCACGGCGCTTTTGCCGGATCTTCCTTCACAAACAGGATGTTAAATTCATCACCCAAATAAATGTCGAGTCTGTTTGAAATTTCTTCTGATATCAGCACTTCGTTGGCAACATCCCCCGAAAAATCGGGCAACCTGCCTTTGGTAAGGTATTCTTTATAGAAAGTCCAGTCATACTCCTGCCCCACACCTTTAAAAATAATGCCTTCAAAATCCGTTTCGGTCCTGATGATTCCTACTTTGGTGGCAAAAACCTGCACATTTTTAATGCCGTCTATGGTGGTGAATTTCGGATAAAAGTCCTGCTTTTTGGAAACAGGGTTTAAGGTGATTTCCGAATTGTTGTCGTCAAAATTCGTGATTTGTATATGGCCGTTAAAGCCCGACAGTTTTTCTCTGATTTTTTGCTGAAGCCCTATGCCTGTTGCCACGGAGACCATCATAATAACCATGCCCATGGCAATGGCGATAATCGCGATTTTTATTATCGGCGATGAAATGCTACTTTTGTATTGCTTTGCGGCAATAATGCGTTTTGCAATAAATAACTCGTAATTCAATTGTTCTATGATTTCTGTGCGGTTCAAAAATACATATTTCTTGTCAGTTTTTATCTTGTTTTTTAGTTTGATTTCCTGTGCCGCAAAAACTGGCACAGCAATTACGGTTCCGTCTCAAATCGATCCTTCACAGACCCAAGCCCGGGAGATTGTGGTTGGCGCGAACAATATGGCAGCTTATTTGCCTTTATTGAAGGATAAAAATATAGCGATTGTAGCCAATCAAACCAGTGTTATCTTCAAAAAGAATGGTTTTACACATTTGGTGGATTCCCTGCTTACCATAGGCATTAATATCAAAAAAGTATTATCTCCCGAGCACGGATTTAGAGGCACTGCAGATGCAGGCGAAACGGTGACTGATGGCTTTGATTTAAGAACATATCTTCCCATAGTTTCTTTGTACGGCAAAAATAAAAAGCCTTCCAGTGATCTGCTTAAAGGAATAGAAATGGTTATTTTCGATATCCAGGATGTGGGGGTCCGATTTTACACCTATACCTCAACGCTCCATTATGTGATGGAAGCCTGCGCAGAAAATGGCATTCCGCTGATGGTACTGGATCGGCCAAATCCGAATGCACATTATATAGATGGGCCTACCTTAAAAATGGAACACACCACTTTTTTGGGCATGCACCCCGTACCGCTGGTGTACGGAATGACCATTGGAGAATATGCGCAAATGATCAATGGCGAACATTGGTTAAATAATAACGTTACCGCTGACTTGACGGTGATTCCCTTAAAAAACTATACGCACCAAAGCGAATACCACCTTCCCATTAAACCGTCCCCGAACCTGCCAAACGACAAGGCCATCAATTTGTATCCGAGTCTGGGCTTTTTTGAAGGCACTACCATCAACGCCGGAAGAGGTACCGAAAATCAGTTTCAGCAATACGGAGCGCCTTTTTTTCCCAAAAGCGAATTTTCTTATACGCCACAGCCAAATGCAGGCGCCAAATCGCCAAAACATTTGGGAAAATTGTGTTATGGCGTGAATTTAAAAAACACAAAACGAATTGACCAGGTTAACATTGTATGGTTGCTCGATGCTTACGCAAAAACACCTGAAACGGAATCCTTTTTTGGACCTTCCTTTACGGCGCATGCAGGAAACACCGAACTGGAAATACAAATAAAAAATGGCATGACCGCTAAAGAAATCCACCATTCATGGCAAGAAGAAATTATGGCGTTTAAAAAAGTAAGGGCAAAATATTTGCTGTACAAATAATAAACGACCGAATTTTATTACATTATTACAACCACTAATTTAATCACGTTTTCAAGAATTCTCGAGATTTGCGAAGATTCCTGTTGTTTTTATGGATGAACAGGATTTTAAGCACGCATTATGCGAAGTTGCTTCCGAAAATTCGATACTTCTATTACCCCCATCTCATTGAATGCTATTATCTTGTATGAACTCCAAATTGAAGGCTGTAATTTTGGCATAAAATCGATTATTTAAACACCTGTCCGAAATCATTTTTAAATAACCTTTTGTCCAAATTGGAACTTTTTACGCTTTTTTGTCGCCAAAACCGACTTCAAAAATGCCTGTTTTTGATAATTTTATCACTTTTTATGTCGTTTTTTTTAAAACAAATGGTAAGTTTTTAACAACAAACAGTAATTATTTTTACTGATATAAGCCCTTTAAAATCAGCCAATTTGTCAATTTTAATAAATAAACGGTAAGTTTTTTATAACAAATAGTAAATTATTTATGTTATTTATTTGCACATTAAATTATTATTTATACATTTACAACATCAGAAACGAATAACCCAAAGTTTAAAACTGTAAAAAACCAAAACCCCAAAAAAAACAAAAAATTACATTAACCCCAAACCCAAAAAATAAATCGACCCCCAATTTGATTAAAAAATTACCCTAACCCCTAACCCCAATAAAATGAAAACTTTAGCCCCAAAATTATTCGCATTAGTCCTTTTAACCACTATTTTACTTTCTTGCGCTAAAGAAGAGGACGGTGTTTACTTCAATGAAAACAGTGAAGTGGCAAACGCCAAAGTAGCTTACTCATCTATCGAATCTGAAATTGTTAGCTTGGTGAACGCCCACAGAACAAGCTTAGGCTTAAACGCATTAAACACTTTAAACATTGTTTCTGGCGTGGCAGACGGTCACACCGACTATATGATTGAAGTTGGACAGGTAAGTCACGATAATTTTGCACAAAGAGCCCAAACCTTAATGAATGAAGCCGGCGCAAAAACAGTTGGTGAAAATGTAGCCTACGGATTCAGCACTGCAGAAGGTGTTGTTAAAGGTTGGCTGAACAGTGACGGTCACAAAAAAATTATTGAAAATCCCGATTATACCCACTTCGGGATCTCTATGGAAACCAATGCTGATAACAGAAATTACTTTACAAATATTTTTATCAAAAAGTAAGCAAAATATTCATTCAACCCTCACACAAAGTGGAAGTTAATTTTTAAACCCCTAAATTAAACAAGATGAAAGCAACACAACTACAACAAATCAACAGCACTCCTTTCTTAAAAGTCGTAAATAACAGCTTGGGAAAATCAAGTGCGATTACCGAACAGGTTAAGCGGATTTATATCAACACGCTAATGCCTGGGTTCAACTATATCAACAGTGCTGGAGAATCAATCACGCCAAAAAAATGTGCCTTCATATAACATTAAAATTATGATGACCGTCCCCACAACGGTTTTATTAAAAGTTCAGCAGAAAAATCATTGTCCCCACAACGGTTTTAAATTAAAAGTTCAGGTTAAAAAAAATAAAATCATTGTCCCCACAACGGTTTTACAAAAAACATATAAAGGTTTTCAAAATCCTTAAACTCATCATAAGTATTCACAGAAATTGTGTGCTTAAAAAAATGGGAAGCTACTAAAATATCGATTGTAAGGGGTTACAAGCGGTATTATTGGCTTCCCTTTCTTCGTTTAAAAAGGAAAAAGTTGAAAGGTTAAAGTCTAAAGTTTAAAGGAAAAAGTTTTAAGGAAAATTAAAAAGTATACCTTTAAACAAAAAAACAACTACACAAATAAACATTTAAGCGCTTAAACGATTAAACAGTTAAACGCTTAAACAATTAAAGCGGCAATTTCTTTTTCAGGGCTTCGACGATATTGTAAACTACCGGACAAATCTCCGTATTTTTCAAGGTTAAAGCGGTAAGCTGGATAAATTTTCGTCGGTTGGTGTGCGGATATTCGTTGCAGGCTTTTGGGCGCACATCATAAATGGTGCACATATTGTCGTTTAAATCCAAAAAGGTACAGGGGGCCGTTTTTAACACATAAAAATCTTCGGGATCCCTTTCCAAATAGGTCGAAATAAAAAGGTGCTCTTTCATTTTCACATACTTGGCAATACGCTGAATGTCCTTCTCCGTAAAAATAGGGCTGGTAGTTTTACAGCAATTTCCGCAGGTTAAGCAATCTGTTCGTTTAAATTCACCGGTATGCAATTCATGCACCACAAAATCCAGATTGTTGGGCGTGCGCTTTTTCAATTTTTCAAAATATTTTTTGGTTTCGGGGTGTTTTTCTTTCGCCAAACCCGTCAATTCTTTTAAAAACGCTTCCATCTATTTAATTTATTGGCAAAAATACAATTTAAACTTTTAAAAATTATCGTACTTTTGCTCCTAAACGGATTTCAGCAAAAAAAGATGCAACACAGTTTAGAAACAGCCATAAAAAAAGGATTTAAAGAAATTTACGATATCAATGTGGATTCGGTGGAATTTCAGGCAACCAACAAAGACTTTGAGGGGGACATCACCGTGGTTATTTTTGCACTTTTACGCTATATCAAAGGAAACCCTGTTGAAATTGGCAGCAAACTTGGCGCCTATTTAAAAGAAAATGTGGCGGAAGTCAAAGATTTTAACGTGGTCAAAGGTTTTTTAAACCTGGTGATTGCTGATGAATTCTTCCTAAATGCATTCAATAAAATATGCCAAACACAAAACTTCGGATTTGTAACGCCGAATCCATCCGAAAAAGCCGTGATGGTGGAATATTCTTCCCCAAACACCAACAAACCGCTGCATTTGGGGCATATCAGAAATAATTTATTGGGATATTCTGTAGCTGAAATTATAAAAGCTTCCGGAAAAAAAGTATACAAAACACAAATCATCAACGACCGTGGCATCCATATTTGCAAAAGTATGCTGGCATGGCAACGTTTTGGCCATGGTGAAACACCTGAAAGCACCGGTTTAAAAGGCGATAAATTAGTGGGAAACTACTATGTGGCCTTCGACAAAGCCTATAAAAAAGAAATTGCCCAATTAATTGCGGGAGGGAAAACCGAGGAAGAAGCAAAAAAACAGGCGCCCATATTACTGGAAGCCCAGGAAATGCTGCTTAAATGGGAAGCCGGAGATGAAGCAGTCGTTTCACTTTGGAAAACGATGAACGCTTGGGTTTATGCCGGTTTTGAACAAACCTATCAGGAATTGGGCGTTGATTTCGATAAAAATTATTACGAAAGCACCACCTATCTGCTGGGAAAAGACGTGGTTGCGACCGGACTTGAGAAAGGCGTTTTTTATAAAAAGGAAGACGGCTCGGTCTGGATTGACCTGACCGCCGACGGCCTGGATGAAAAAATTGTGTTGCGATCGGACGGCACCGCGGTGTATATGACGCAGGACATTGGAACCGCCATTGAGCGGTTTAAGGATTTTGATTTAAGCGAACTGGTGTATACGGTTGGAAATGAGCAGGATTACCATTTCAAGGTGTTGTTTCTGATTCTTAAAAAACTGGGCTTTGAATGGGCTGATCACTTATACCACTTGTCGTATGGCATGGTGGATTTGCCTAGCGGGAAAATGAAATCGCGTGAGGGAACCGTGGTGGATGCCGATGATTTGATGCAGGAAATGGTGGACACCGCCAAAAATATTTCTCAGGAATTGGGAAAACTGGAAGGCTACTCGCAACCAGAAAAAGCCGCTTTGTATAAAATAATTGGGATGGGTGCCCTGAAATATTATATTTTGAAGGTAGATCCAAAAAAACGCATCCTGTTCGATCCGGAAGAATCGGTCGATTTTAACGGAAACACGGGTCCGTTCATCCAATACACTTACGCAAGGATTCAATCCATCATCAGAAAAGCCGATTTTGATTTTTCAAAAGCAATAATAGCCATCGACCTGCATGAAAAGGAACGTGAATTGATCAAACAAATCCAGCAATTTACTGACATCATACAAAATGCCGCCAAAAACCACAGTCCGGCTCTCATCGCAAATTACACCTACGATTTGGTAAAAGAATACAATTCGTTGTACCAAAGTTTGCCAATTTTAGGAAGCGAAAACGAAAACGAAAAAATACTGAGAACACAGCTATCCGCAAAAGTGGGTGACATCATCAAAGCCGCGTTTAAGTTGTTGGGGATTGAGGTTCCAGAGAGGATGTAAGCCCCCTAGCCCCCGAAGGGGGAATTGATAATTTATAATTAAGAAGTTAAGAGTTAAGAGTTCAGAATAAAGAACAAAGAATAGAGAATAGAGAATAGAGAATAGAGAATAGAGAAAAAAGACTAAAATGAATTAAGCGGCTAATATTTCCCTCTTGAGACCTGTGCTGAGCGATAGTCGAAACAGGGGCTAGGGTGTGTAAAACTGGAAAGTCTTTAATTAAGTCAAATATTGAAATGAAAGCTCAAATATGAATCTTAAAGAAAAAAGGAAAGTTCTAATTATAACAGTATTTGCGTTAGGGATTACAGTGAAAATTCTTTTTTGATTCGCCCTTTTGGTGAATCAAAAAAGATTGAAACGAAAAGCCCGACCCGCCTTTTCGACGGGAACGACCAGAAAAAATAAAAAGTGCAGTTTTATTTTTACAAACAACTGTTAACAAATAAAAAATAAACGATTAAACAAATAAAACATGAAATACGACATCATTATTTTAGGAAGTGGTCCAGGAGGATACGTTACCGCAATTAGAGCATCACAACTTGGTTTTAAAGTGGCTATTGTAGAAAGAGAAAATTTAGGCGGCATTTGTTTAAACTGGGGTTGTATTCCAACCAAAGCCTTGTTGAAAAGCGCCCAGGTTTATGACTATTTGAAACATTTAGATGACTACGGATTAAAAGCCGAGGCCATCGACAAAGATTTTGGCGCCGTAATCAAACGCAGCAGAAATGTGGCGGACGGGATGAGCAAAGGCGTTCAGTTTTTGATGAAAAAAAATAAAATTGACGTCGTTGATGGTTTTGGAAAACTAAAAACCGGCAAAAAACTGGATGTGACCGATGCGGAAGGAAAAGTGACCGAATACAGTGCCGACCATATTATTATTGCCACCGGCGCACGTTCGCGCGAATTGCCAAACTTGCCGCAGGACGGAAAGAAAGTGATTGGCTACCGGGAAGCGATGACGTTACCGTCACAGCCTAAAAAAATGATTGTGGTGGGTTCAGGAGCCATTGGCGTTGAGTTTGCCCATTTTTATAACGCGATGGGAACTGAAGTGACCATTGTGGAATTTTTGCCGAATCTGGTGCCTTTGGAAGATATAGATGTTTCCAAACAGTTTGAGCGCTCCTTTAAAAAATCGGGCGTTAAAGTGATGACCAGTTCTTCCGTGGAATCTGTTGATACTTCCGGAAAAGGCGTGAAAGCGGTGGTTAAAACCAAAAAAGGTGAGGAAATACTGGAAGCCGACATCGTGCTTTCAGCGGTTGGAATTAAATCAAATATAGAGAATATCGGATTGGAAGATGTAGGGATTGTAACCGACCGTGATAAAATCATCGTGAATGATTTTTACCAGACCAATATTCCGGGTTATTACGCCATTGGGGATGTTGTTCCCGGCCCTGCCCTGGCGCATGTCGCTTCCGCAGAAGGCATTACCTG
>JAVVEF010000113.1:0-8737 GCA_032251275.1 Lutibacter sp. | reverse complement strand
GAAAAACTAATCAAATTATGATGCGTTTGCCCTGGATTAATCCTTTTATTTGATTTTTTATATTTAATCTTTTCTTTTCTTAAATTATCCTTATTAAACAAAGGTAAAAAACGCAAAATTGGGCTCGTTTTAAATCCTGAATTTACGAGAATGTTATTTATTGCCGATTTTTATTGATAATTCAATAATTGTTATTTTTTTTAACCAAAAAAATAGTTGTTTTCTGGATTTATTAATTAAATTTGCGGCTTACAAAACAACAATGATGACAAATAACACTTGGAATAGCTTTTATTTTTACTTTTATTTTAGCAATAAGAGATGAGGCTTCGTATGTGTTATTTTAACAAAAATAAATAATAAAAGTCTCGAAAAATTTCGAGGCTTTTTTTTTGACCAAAAATGATGAAACGCGTAAAGCTATTTTACGATATAAGCAGGAATTAACATATGAGCATTCCTGAGGTCATATAAAAACAAATAACAATACCGATGAAATGTGTATAACAATTTCAAGTTGCGAAAACAAATGAATAAATACGCATTCCTGAGGACCAATAAAAAACAAATAAAGATTACCGAATGAAAGTAGCAATACAAGGAATTAAAGGATCATTTCACCACATCGTGGCCGAGGAATATTTTGGAAAAAATATCGACCTGGTCGAATGTATGTCGTTTGGTGAAATGCCCGATTTGTTGCACAACAAAAAAGCAGAGGTAATTGTGATGGCCATAGAAAATTCCATTGCAGGAGCCATTTTGCCAAATTATGCATTGATAGACGATCACAAGCTCAACATTTGCGGGGAGTATTATTTGCCGATTTACCATAATTTAATGGCTTTGGGCGGACAAAAAATTGAGGATATCAAAGAGGTGTATTCACATCCGATGGCCTTGTTGCAATGCCATAAATTTTTTAACGACTATCCGCACATCAAATTAATTGAGGATAAGGATACTGCGGCGGTGGCGAAAAGAATTCAGGATCAGAAACTAATGGGCGTTGGGGCAATCGCCGGCAGTTTGGCTGCAGAAATCTATCAGCTTGAAATCATCGCGCCGGAAATACAGACCATCAAAGACAATGCAACCCGATTTTTTATCCTAACCAACGGCGAAAGCAAAAAAAGTCTTTCTGCAAACAAGGCATCCATAAAATTTATCACAAGCAATGATACAGGCAGTTTGGCGGAAGTGCTGACCATTTTGGCAAAGCACCACTTGAATCTTTCCAAAATACAGTCGATGCCCGTGATTGAAACACCTTGGAAATATGCTTTTTTCGCCGATTTTATTTTTGACAATTATGCCGATTATTATCATGCCATTAAAGAAGTGAAAGAAAAAACGGAAGCATTAAGCATCTTGGGCGAATACAGTAAAAGTAAAAGATAATGATATCAAAAGCGAATAGGTTAAAGGACGTAAAGGAATACTACTTCTCAAAAAAATTAAGGGAAGTGGCTGCTTTGCGAAATGCAGGGAAACCAATTATCAACCTGGCCATCGGAAGCCCCGATTTAAATCCGCCCCTTAGCGTGATTGAAGCCATAAAAAACGCGATGGAATTGCCAACTGCGCACCAGTATCAAAGTTACCAGGGCATCCCTGAATTAAGGGAAGGCATCGCAAATTTTTACAAGACCAATTTCTACGTAGCCTTAAATCCAGCCAATGAAATATTGCCTTTGATGGGATCAAAAGAAGGTATTATGCACATATCCATGGCTTTTTTAAATGCAGGCGATCAGGTGCTGATTCCAAATCCCGGTTATCCCACTTATGAATCCGTGACGCGATTGTTGGAAGCAGAACCCGTTTTTTATGATTTACACCAAGAAACAAACTGGTTGCCCGATTTTGCTGAAATGGAGAAGCAGGATTTAGCCAGGGTAAAAATAATGTGGGTAAATTATCCCCATATGCCAACCGGGGCAGTGGCTTCAAAAGAAGATTTTAAACAACTGATTGCCTTTGGAAAAAAGCATAACATTTTAATCGTGAACGACAATCCCTACTCTTTTGTGCTGAACGACAATCCGATCAGCATTTTGGAAGTTGAAGGCGCCAAAGAAGTGGCCATCGAACTGAATTCACTAAGCAAAACCTTCAATATGGCCGGATGGCGCGTTGGTATGGTGGTGGGTAATGCTGAAATGATCAAAACAATTTTGGAAGTGAAAAGCAATATGGATTCCGGGATGTTTTTCGGGATTCAGAAAGGAGCGGTGGAAGCCTTAAAATTATCGGAAGATTGGTTTGTGCAACAAAACGACATCTATAAAAAAAGACAGGCAGCCGTGCGGGAAATTTTTGATGCTTTGGGCTGTACCTACAATAAAAATTACGGAGGCTTGTTTGTTTGGGCGAAACTGCCCGAAGGAAAAGATGCCACAGCATTTACCGACAAATTATTGTATGAAAACGACGTGTTTATCACGCCCGGAAATATTTTTGGTTCACAGGGTGAAGGCTATATCCGCGCTTCCTTATGTGTTTCGGAAACGGTATTAAAGGAGGTGTTAAACAGAATATCCAAAATAGAAATTTAAGCAATGGAGAAATTAGTGGTAATTGGTTTGGGATTGATTGGCGGTTCATTGGCGCTTGACCTTAAGAAAAGAGCCAGCTATAAAGTGTACGGAATTGACCGGAATCCCGAACACATCAAAAAGGCGTTGGCACTGGGCATGATTGAGGAGGAAATTGATTTTTCCCAATTGTCAGATGCTTCGGTGGTGGTAATTGCGGTGCCCGTAAATAAAATTGCGGAGGTGACCTTGAAAGTGCTGGATTCAGTTTCTGAAGAAACTTTGGTATTTGACGTGGGCTCGGTAAAAAATGAAATTTGCAAGGCCATACAAAACCACCCAAACCGCAAAAACTTTGTGGCGGCCCATCCGTTGGCAGGGACAGAATTTTCAGGTCCGGAAGCGGCCATTCTGGACTTGTTCGACAATAAGGTGACCATCCTTTGCGAAACGGAAAAGTGCGGCTGGCAAATGCTCGACAAGGCTTTAAGTATTTTTAAAAAACTGAATATGCGCATCAAAATGATGAATCCGGTGGAACACGACAGGCACATTGCCTATGTGTCGCACCTGTCGCACGTGAGCTCGTTTATGTTGGGAAAAACAGTGCTGGAAATTGAAAAAAACGAGCAGTATATTTTTGATATGGCAAGTACCGGTTTTGCATCAACCGTGCGTTTGGCAAAAAGTTCTTCGAGTACCTGGACCCCTATTTTTCTTCAGAATAAAGAAAATGTGGTGCGGTCATTGGAGGAATATATCAAAAACCTGAACGAATTCAAAGAAATGATCGAGCACGATGATGAGGACGGATTAAACAGAACCATGAACAATACAAATTACATCAAAACAATATTGAACGGAATTAAATAGTCAAAGTAAAACAGGAACGAAAATGGAAATTACGAAAGAAAACAGAAAGTGGTTGGATGATATGAATTTATCACACCCAATTGTCATTGCAGGACCTTGCAGTGCGGAAACGGAAGATCAGGTGATGAAAACAGCGCACTTGCTTAAAAATACAGATGCCAACGTGTACCGCGCAGGTATTTGGAAACCAAGAACGCGTCCGGGCGGCTTTGAAGGCGTAGGGGAAATAGGATTGCCTTGGCTGCAACGTGTGAAAGAGGAAACCGGAATGTTGGTGACCACCGAAGTGGGAAATGCAAATCACGTTGAACTGGCCTTAAAACACGGCATTGATATTTTGTGGATTGGCGCCAGAACAACGGTAAATCCTTTTGTGGTGCAGGAAATTGCTGATGCCTTGAAAGGGGTGAACATACCGGTATTGGTAAAAAATCCGGTAAATCCGGATCTGCCTTTGTGGCTGGGTGCCGTGGAACGTTTTCAGGCTGCGGGAATTTCTCAGCTGGGCGTTATCCACCGTGGATTTTCAACCTACAATTCTTTGCATTACCGAAACAAACCAAAATGGCATTTGGCCATTGAACTTCAAAAAGAGTTTCCTAACTTGCCATTGATCATCGATCCGTCGCATATCTGCGGAAGAAGAGACACGCTTCTGGATGTTTCTCAAACGGCCCTCGATTTAAATTACGACGGATTTATGGTTGAAACCCATATTGATCCGGACAATGCCTGGAGTGATGCCAAACAACAAATTACGCCGGCTCAATTGGCGCAAATGACCGTCGATTTAAAAATTCGTCTGAAAAGCAGCAGCAAGGAAGAATTCCAAAGAAAATTGAATATGTACCGCAAGGAACTGGACTTACTCGACAGCAATTTAATTGATTTGCTGAGAGACAGAATGGGCATTTCTGAACAAATAGGCAAGTTGAAGCATAGTGAAAATGTAGCGATTTTACAAAGCAGCCGTTGGGTCGATATTTTAGCAACAATGACCGAAGCTGCAGAAGAAAAAGGACTGAGCAAAGAATTTGTGGAAGAAATATTTAAAGCCATTCACGTGGAATCCATCAATATTCAACACAATGTTAAATAGTGTTGAATATAAAAAGGGAAGCAATTGCTTCCCTTTTTATATTCATTTTTAAATAAAACAGTGGTAATCTACATTTCATTTTTAGTATAAGCCAATCTTCTTGAAGTTTTTCTCATCAACGTATTAATTAAATCATCAGTTGAACTGCCAATACTACCTCTAACTTTTTTATTATAATTCCAAAGGAGAACGCCATCAGAAGCATTGTGAATACTAATATTGATAACCGCAGTGTTTGTGCTGCCCCAAAATCCAAACAATACGCCAAGTGCAACCGAAGCCCCTTCAGACATTGGTTTGTCGGTTTCAAAAGTGCCGGAAATTACCGAGTCAACGCCTAAAATTTTGGCAATTTCTTCCATAGTATATTCATAAATATTATTATTCATAATATTATTTTTTAGAAGTAAAGCAGCAGTTCTGTTAGGATCTTGAATGTCAACAACCAAATCTCCTCTTTTTTTGCGTTTTAAGAACCAAGAATACATTCCATTTTGAACACTTACCCCTTCTTTTTTTTCCAATTCTTGAAGTGCTTCAGGAGTTATGTCTTTCATTTGTTTTGGCCTTAACTTAATGGAAGTTTTAAAAGGCAATATGCCTATCGTTTTGTGTGTTTTTGCAATTGAAACAAATTCAGGGTTTTCATATAAATTTGTTTGACCAAAGGAATAAGTTGAAATTAAAAGGAATAATAACAGCAATTTTTTAAAATAATTTTTTTTCATAAAATTTAGATTAGAATTAAGTAAAGCGAAAATAAGAATTAAGTACTAAAGAAACGGCCGAAGTTATTAAAATAATAATAATTTAGAATGATAAAAAATAAACCGTTATTTTTGTGCTGCACATGAAAATTATAGAACAAATAAAACAACCCATATTGGAAGAAATGGAACTCTTTGAAAGTAAGTTCAAAGAATCCATGGCTACAAAAGTGCCGTTGTTAAACCGGATTACCCAATACATCGTTAGGCGAAAAGGCAAGCAAATGCGTCCGATGTTTGTTTTTTTGGTGGCCAAAATGGTTTCGGGCGGCAGGTTTGAAGAACGCACCTACCGCGGCGCTTCCGTCATCGAATTGATTCATACTGCAACCTTGGTGCACGATGATGTTGTGGATGAAAGCAACAAACGCAGAGGGTTTTTCTCGGTAAACGCACTTTGGAAAAACAAAATTGCGGTGCTTGTCGGTGATTTTTTACTGTCCAAAGGCCTCTTGCTCTCCATTGATAACAACGATTTTGACATCTTAAAACTGATTTCGGTGGCCGTTCGTGAAATGAGTGAAGGAGAACTGCTGCAAATAGAAAAAGCACGCCGTCTTGATATTACTGAAGAAGTATATTTCGAAATCATCCGCCAGAAAACAGCCACTTTAATTGCCGCCTGTTGCGGCATCGGCGCGGCTTCAGTGGGAAGTGGTGAAGAAGAAATAGAGAAAATGCGGTTGTTTGGTGAACGAATTGGCATCGCATTTCAAATTAAAGACGACTTATTTGATTATACCGATGAAAAAATCGGGAAACCTACCGGCATCGACATAAAAGAACAAAAAATGACCCTGCCGTTGATTTATGTGCTGAATACCTGCAGCAAAGAGGAGCGCGACTGGTTGATTAAGTCGGTTAAAAAATTCAACAAAGACAAAAAACGCGTAAAAGAAATTATCGCTTTCGTAAAAGAAAAAGGCGGTATGGAATATGCTGCTGAAAAAATGAAAGAATACCAGTCTAAGGCTTTGGAATTGCTGGTTTCTTATCCGCAATCACCCTCTAAAGATTCCTTGCTGACCATGGTGAACTATGTTATCGAGCGTAAAATTTAAACGGTTTCCTCCAGTTTTAAAAGTTCTTCCAAATGCTTTCTTGAATTCGACAAACGGGGCACTTTATGCTGTCCGCCCAACTTGCCGTTAAGTTTCAGCCAATCATAAAACAATCCTTTTCTTGTGCATTTGATCACAGGCATTGCCAGTGTCATATTGTGATAACGCTTGGCCTCATAATCCGAATTGGCCGATTTCAGCGCATTGTCCAGCAATTCCGTAAAATAGTTCAGGTTTTCCGGAGGCGTTCTAAATTCAATCAGCCACTCATGGCCGCCGCTTTTTTCATCAACCATAAAAATAGGGGCGACGGTAAATTCACAAACTTCGGCACCGGTTTTTAAGCAGGCCTGTTTTAGTGCCGTTTCCGCATTTTCAATAATCAGTTCTTCACCAAAAACATTGATAAAATGTTTGGTTCTGCCCGTAATCCTGATTCGGAACGGATTAAGCGACATAAATTTTACGGTATCCCCAATTAAGTAACGCCACAATCCGCCATTGGTGGTAATAACCATCGCGTAATTGGTATTCAGTTTTACTTCGGAAAGCGGTATGGCAATAGAATTCTCGCCTTCAAAATTGTCCATCGGAATAAATTCATAAAAAATGCCGTAATCAAGCATTAGCAACATATTAAACGAATTGTTGACATCCTGGATGGCGAAAAATCCTTCGGAAGCATTGTAAGTTTCGTAATATTTAAAATCGGCTTTCGGAATCAATTTTTTAAACTGTTCCCGGTACGGATTGAAATTGACACCTCCGTGAAAATACACTTCCAGATTGGGCCAGACTTCCAGAATGTTTGTTTTTCCGGTTCTTTCCAACACGTAATTCAACAGCACCAGCATCCACGATGGCACGCCAACCAAACTGGTAATGTCTTCATTGATGGTTTCGTCAGCAATGGCTTTCATTTTACCTTCCCATTCGCCCATTAATGCGGTTTCCTGCCTTGGCGCACTGCTGTAATCTGCCCAAAAAGGCAAATTCTCAATAATAATAGCCGACAAATCGCCAAAATAAGAGTTGTTGTCCTCATAAACAGCGCTACTTCCGCCCAAACGCAAACCTTTTCCTGTAAAAAGCTGGGCATTCTCATTGTTGTTGAAATATAGGCAAAGCATGTCTTTTCCGGCTTTAAAATGGCAGTCTTCCAAGGCTTCTTCACTTACGGGAATAAACTTGCTTTTTGAATTGGTGGTGCCGCTCGATTTAGCAAACCACTTGATGGGCGTGGGCCAAAACACATTTTGTTCCCCTTTTCGGGTGCGTTCAATAAGATGTTCAATGGATTCGTATTGCTGAATTGGGACATTTCTGGCAAATTCGGCATAAGTGGTAATTTCAGCGAATTGATATTTTTTTCCGATTTCGGTATCCTGGGCTTTCTCAATTAATTTATGCAACAATTCTTCCTGAACATCAATGGGATATTTTAAAAACAATTCCATTTGATGTTTTCGTTTTTTTAAAAACCAGGAAATTATTGAATTAACTATTGGATATGGCATATTTTATTAAGTATCTTTAGGCTTTAAATTTACTAAAAAATTACGATGCAATACCATACTGTTTTAAAAAAGATGATGACGGAATTAGATGAACCCGTAAGCTATTATTTGGAAGTGGAAAATGATTTTCTGAATTTGAACCAGCTGCTGGGACGCCATATTGAAATACAATTTGAAGGCTATCAATGTTTGAATTGTGGGCAGGAAAAGAAGATTTTCAGACAGGGGTTTTGTTATGATTGCTTTTATGAAAGCGCCCAGGTGGGCGACTGGATTATGAAACCCGAATTGAGTACGGCACATTTGGGCATCAGCGACCGGGATTTGAAATATGAAGAGAAAGTGCAATTGCAACCGCACATTGTGTATCTGGCCTTGTCCAGCAACGTAAAAGTGGGCGTTACCCGAAAAACCCAAGTACCAACAAGGTGGATAGACCAAGGTGCCTCAAGAGCGATTGAAATTGTGGAGGTTCCCAACCGCTATTTGGCCGGAATTACTGAAGTTGCCCTAAAAGACCATGTGGCCGATAAAACCAGCTGGCAAAAAATGTTGAAAAATGAAATTGCCGAAATTGATTTAATAGAAGAACGGGAAAAGCTAAAACAATACATTCCTGTGGAAGCCTGGCCTTATTTTTTGCCCAACAACGGAAAAATCACCAACATCGAGTATCCCGTAATCAAATATCCCGTCAAAATAAAAACATTAAATTTGGAAAACACCCCGGTTTTTATAGGAAAACTGATGGGTATTAAGGGGCAATATTTGCTGTTTGAGGACACTGTTTTTAATATCAGAAACAGTGAGGGGTATAAAGTGAAATTTACGATTTTATGATTTATGATGTACTATTTTGAATTACGATTTTTGATTAAATAGG
>JAVVEF010000112.1:0-8767 GCA_032251275.1 Lutibacter sp. | reverse complement strand
TAAATAAAACGGAAGATTTGGGCAAAGTTGCCACCTATATCCCCGAGTTGGGCAATGTTGATCCCGCAAAATTTGGCGTTCATTTAACCACCATTAATCACCAATATTATCAGTTCGGAGATGCCGAGGAAAAGTTTTCCATTCAAAGTATTGCCAAAGTTTTATCATTGGTGCTGGCGTATAAACTGGAAGGCGAAAAATTGTGGGAAAGGGTTGGTGTAGAGCCTTCAGGAACTTCATTTAATTCGCTATTTCAGCTTGAATTTAATTTGGGAATTCCGCGCAATCCACTCATAAATTCTGGCGCTTTGGTAATTTCCGATATTTTGGTGAGCCATCTTAAAAATCCGAAAGATGATTTTATTAAATTTGTAAGAAGTATTTCTGGAAATTCCGACATCGATTATTGTCCGAGAATTGCGGAATCAGAGAAACTAACGGGCCATAGAAACGCTGCTTTGGTGAATTTAATGAAATCCTTCGGAAACATTAAAAATGATATTGATGTGGTGCTCGATTTTTATTTCAATTTATGTTCTATTGAAATGACCTGTAGCGAACTTTCCAAAACCTTTCTTTTTTTGGCGGCTTATGGCGTTAATCCGCATACCAATGAACGTGTGATAAGCATCAGCAAATCGAAACGCGTAAATGCCATTATGCAAACCTGCGGATTTTATGACGAGGCCGGGGAATTTACATTTAAAGTTGGTTTGCCGGGTAAAAGCGGCGTTGGCGGCGGCATTGTTGCCATACTTCCGCATAAATACAGCATCGCTGTTTGGAGTCCGAGATTGAATAAAAAAGGAAATTCGAGAAAGGGAATAAAATTTTTGGAACTATTTACTACGGAAACTGAAATTTCCATTTTTTAAAACAATGAATAGATAAACTTATGGAAAACAATAAACTGAGCGGCACAATCAGAAAAAACATACAAACGGGATTAACAGTTGAAATTGTGCAAAAGCAACATCAGCGAACCGGCGAATTGACCGAAGGCGCAGTGAAAAGAATCCTAACGAATGCCTCAACCCATCCGCATGGCATAAAAGTTCTGTTGGAAACAGGGGAAGTTGGGCGCGTTAAAAATGTTTTTATTTGAAAAATTGGTATCTGTGTTTTAACCTTGAACACAAATTGTCAATTTTCAATGATCATTTTACTTTTTATCCTTTTTTTGAAAATTTTTCAATAAGTTGAAACAATAATTTCCTGTCCAGAGGTTTTGTTAAATAGGCGTCAAAGCCAAGCCCGAGCGCTCTTGCTTTATCAGATTCCATAGCAAAAGCGGAAAGGGCGATTACCGGCAGCGAAGGTCTTATCTTTTTAATTTCTTTCATCGCTTCATTACCATCCATTATAGGCATTTTTATATCCATCAACACCAATTGAATATCGGGATTGCTTTGTACAAATTCCAATGCTTTTTTACCATTGACAGCTTCTATAATTTTAAAATTTGTTGGCGAGAATAACTCAGTAATATACATCATATTGTATTCTTCGTCTTCGGCCACTAAAATGGTGATCTCGTTATTTTTCACTTGAATCATAGGTTTTTGTTCTTCAATTACTGAAGAAATTAAAGGTGCTTTTGACTTAATATAAGGGATTGTAAAATAAACTGTTGTTCCTTCATCTCTTGAATCTAACCAGATTTCCCCATTAAACAATTCAATAATTTTTTTGGTAATTGCCAAACCCAATCCTGTCCCTTTGTGTTGTTTGCTTAAATCCAGATTTCCTTGGGAAAATCGATCAAAAATTTTATTTTGTAAATTAACATCCACACCAATTCCTGTGTCTTTTACGTAAAATTGCAATTTGTTATCAATCAATTCGTAACCAAACGTTATGCTTCCCTCATCTGTAAATTTAAATGCATTTGACAAAAGATTTGTTAATACCTGATTTAATTTTACTTTATCGGTTTCAATAGCGCTCTTATAATTTTCGAGTCCTCTTTCACAAGTTAAAATTAAATCATTTTCCTGAGCTATTGGCATAAAAAAGGTCTCTAATTCATTTAGCAATTTATTTAAATTAACAGTTTCTAAATTTAAGGTAACGGCACCGGCCTCAATTTTAGAAATGTCTAAAATATCGTTTACGATAGAAAGTAATCTTTTGCTGCTTTTTATGACAATATTGGCGAATTCTTTTTGTTTCTCTTTTGAAATATTTGGATCTAAACACAATTCTGAAAATCCAATAATACCATTCATGGGTGTTCTTATTTCGTGGCTCATATTTGCCAAAAAGGCCGACTTCAACCGATCGGATTCCTGTGCCTGAAGCAAAGCCAAATTCAATTCATTTTCAACTTTTTTACGTTGGATGGTGGTGCTTATTTGGTCGGCCACAAACTCCAGTAACTGCACATCATTTTCATTATAGGCATTTTCATCCTCATAACTTTGCACCACGATTGCACCGATGCATTTTTCTTGAATAAATAAAGGAACACCAATCCAAATTTTAGCATGTTCACCAATCAATGCTACCTCTTTGTTTCTTATAAGTTCCTGATGCGCCTCTTTATTCAGGATTAACGTTTTTTTTGATTTTATGACATAACCCGTTAACGAATTTTTTGCCGAAAACTCTTCCACAACTTCTACGTCATCTACAAAAACAGGTGTCGTAATAATGTCGGTTTCTTCATTGTGAAGTGCCAGATAAAAATTGCTGGTGTCAATTATTTTATGCAATTCATTTCTGATAAATAAACTAAATTCCTGAAAATCACCAATGGTTAATGCCGCTTTTGAGATGTTGTAAAGCACATCTTCCAATATTTCTTTTTTAACTCTTTCTGTAATATCGGAGATGACAACGTGAATGGTAAATCCCTTTTCATTTTCATTAATTCTTGTAAGCGTAACTTCAGTCGGAAAAACATGTCCGTTTATATGTTGTTGGTTGCATCTGTATCTGTTGCTGCCTTTTTCAAGTGCAATTTTCATCATCTTTTCCGCTTTTAAAAGAGAACTGCTCCCGTCAGGTTGTCTCTCTGGCGAAAGTTGTGCCGGATGTATGCTAAAAAGTGTTTCTCTGTCTATACCAAACATTTTTATGGCAGCATCATTGCAATCCACAAAAAAGCCATCTTTCAAAATTAAAACAGCATCTATGGCCTTTTCAAAAATGTCTCTATATTTTCTTTCGGATTTTTCAAGCAATTTTTTTGAATTCATGCGTTCCGTAATGTCATCAACCAAGGATGCAATGCCAATTACTTTACCTTTAGCATCTTTTAAGGCTACATTGTACCAATCGCAAGTGATTATTTCGCCGCTTTTAGTTATATTTTCATTGGTGCCTCTATGTCCATTTTTTTGATTTGACATTTTCTCCCTAATTTCTTTCATTTCAGGTGCCAAGTGGGGAGCTGTAATTAAATCCTTAATGTTCTTTTCTTTGGCTTCTTCTGTGGAATAGCCAAAAATTCGTTGGGCGGAGTTATTCCACTCTAACACATTAAAGTCCAAATCCCAAATTATGGAGGCCAATGGTGTGTGGTTAAATTGGTCTTTTAGCCGTTGATTGCTTTCAAAAAATAAATCTTCTGCCTTTTTTTGTTCTGTAATGTCTTCTGAAATACCTTGAATATGGGTTATTTCGCCAAAACTGTTTCTAACAATATCCAAATTTGTCCTAATCCATTTTATGTCGCCATCTTTAGTAAAAATTCGAAATGGAGGCAGTTTCAGTTCATTTGATTTTTCGCTTTTTAAAAATTTTATGAATTCTTTGCTCACCCACTCCACATCAGCCCTATAAATCAACTGGTACAATTTAACGGTGCCTGCAAGGAGCTCTTTATGTGTATAACCAAATAAATAATGTGAATTTTCTGAAGTGAACACAATGGGAAAATCATGCTTATTTTCACATAAAAAGGCAACGGATGAACTTTTGTTGATGATATTATATGCTACTTTTATTTTGTTTTCAGTTTCCTTTTTATCGGTTGTTTCATGAAAAAACATGAGAACACCCTCTTCTGATGGAATTATTCTGTTTTCAAACCATTTATTCCAGGGCTTAAAATAATTTTCAAAACTTAAGGGTTTTCCTTTTGTTATTGCTTTTTGGTAATTGTCATAAAAAATATCCCCTTCTTTTTCGGGAAATTCAGTCCAAATATGTTTTCCTATGAGTTCTTGGGCATTTTTTCCCAGTAAATCAGCTGCTTTTTCATTAACATAAGTATAATTTGAGTCATGGTCAAGTATCACCAAACCATCTTTTATGCTTGTAAGGGTATTGGACAAAAAACTTTTGGTGGTATTCAGTTTTTGTTCATTTAGAACGCGCTCTGTAATATCCTGTCCAATACCAATAATTTTAACAATTTTCTGGTTTTCAATGATTACCCTTCTTATTTCAGAGATATATTTTAATTCCCCACTTTCTGTAATAATCCTGTATTGTAAATTTTGAATGGGGTTTTTAAGAAAAGCTTCTGTAGAAAAATTTTGCGCAAATTCTTTGTCTTCGGGATGCAAACAGGCAAAAAAACGTTCAATATTTAAAAAATCATTTCTCGCATCCAATCCCAATATTTTAAAAGCTTCATCAGACCAATGTGATTCATCGGTGTCAAAATTGTGAAACCAGCTCCCAATTTTCGCCAATGATTGTGCTTCTTTATACCTATATTCACTGTCAATGACTGTTTTTCTTGCTATGATGTTAGCTGTAATATTTTCGATGGAAACAATAACATTTTCAAGCGTTATTTCACTTCCGGCACTAACCTTATATTTAACTAAGGCATCAAACTCTTCACCATTTAACGTTTTATTGATGGTTTCAATTTCAGTCGAAGTTTCTCCAAGAAGAATTGCAGTAATTAATTTTGAGAAACCTTTATAGGATTTTTTTGCAAAAACCAACTTTAGATTTTGCAATAATTCTTGCTTGGATTTGGCTTTGTATAATTTTAAAGCGGCATCATTTATATCCTTAATCTCAATTAGATCAATTAATTTTTTAATAAACTTAGGATTTTCAGTAATAAATGATTTAACATCTGTATTGTTTTGTTGGGCAATTTTTTCAACATAAAGTCTCGCTTTTGAAAAATCCTCAACCCAAAGGGCAACTGGAGCTTGCTCAAAAAAAGTTAAATACATATCGTTATCTAAGGTAGTTTTATTTTGGGGAGTTATTGTGTTGGGGTTCTCCGCGTAAGCATTTTCATTAATCATTTCTATGGGGTTTACTATTTTTATTCTTTGGGGTTTATCGGCAAAAATACAATATATTTTTAATATATTTTTGATTATAACAATTTATAATTAAGGCACTTAACCTGATTTGAGAACCAAGTCTAATTTTTAAATAGACTCACTTTAAAACTCGAGCCTTTTTCTAAAATGCTGCTAGCAGAAATTTTACCTTTATGTTTTTCAATAATTTTTTTGGCAATGGTCAATCCCAGTCCAACACATTTTTGTTTGTCATCGGAATACGTGTTGACCACATAAAATTCCTCAAAAATATGGGGTAAATCTGTTTCGGAAATTCCAATTCCTTGGTCTGTGATTGTTGTTTCAACCGTATTTTTTAGTTTTTCAACAGTAATGGCAATGGATGAATTCTCATTTGAATATCGCAAAGCGTTGTTTAAAACTGCATTTAAAGCCTGGGTAATTTCATCTTTATCAAGTGTTAAAATAATGTCACTTGAAGGAATATCAACTTCTATAACAATATTTTTTTCAGAAGCTTTTACGCTAAATTCGTTTATAAGGCTTTTTATTAATTCAGAATAATTAATTTTTTGGGTTTTTAGGACAAAATTTGGCGAATTCACCCTTGAATATTTTGAAACGGTATCAAGCAAGGCCAAGGAAAATGTCGCCGAGTTTTTAACAATTTGTAAATGTTTTCCCAATTTTTCGGTGGAATAATCTTCTAAATCTTCCAGCATCATTTCTGAAAACGAAAAGATAACGCCCACCGGATTTTTCAAATTGTGGGTCAACTTGCCAAGAATTTTTGAATTGGTTTCAATGGCAGCATTGAGTTCATTGGATTTACTTTTGAGCTTAAGGCTAAGATCAATTATTTTTTCTTCCAATTCCGGAATATATTTGTCTGAATTTTTTTCTTTTTTTGCCAAACGAACTTAATTTTAAGTAAATATAATTTTAAATTAATTGGTTTCAAATATTTATTTCTGCATTTTTAAAAGAGTAACTAATTCAATAATGAAGCCAAACATAAAAGTGTTAAAAACAACTCGGATTTTTCATTACTTTTACCTTCCATAAGTTTAAAACTAAAAAAATGTCTGCAGCAAAAAAAGACTATAAAAGAATTACCACAAAAAGTGTGGTGGAAATGAAAAAAAATGGCGAAAAAATTGCCATGCTTACCGCTTATGACTATACAATGGCAAAAATTATTGACAATGCCGGAGTTGATATTATATTGGTGGGCGATTCAGCATCTAATGTGATGGCTGGCCACGAAACAACCCTACCCATAACGCTGGATCAAATGATTTATCATGCGAGTTCTGTTGTAAGGGCGATTCAAAGAAGTCTGGTGGTGGTTGATTTGCCTTTTGGAAGTTATCAGGGAAATTCAAGAAATGCGTTGGATTCTTCTATCAGAATTATGAAGGAATCTGGTGGCCACGCGGTGAAATTGGAAGGCGGAAGTGAAATTAGTGAGTCTATCATCCGGATTTTGACAGCAGGAATTCCAGTAATGGGACATTTGGGACTGACTCCGCAATCCATCTATAAATTTGGCACCTACACAGTTAGAGCAAAAGAGGAAGAAGAAGCCGAAAAATTAAAAGAAGATGCGTTATTGCTCGAAAAATTAGGCTGTTTTGCCTTGGTTTTAGAGAAAGTTCCCGCAAAACTGGCAAAGGAAATTGCCGAAAGCATTTCTATTCCGGTTATTGGAATTGGTGCCGGAAATGGGGTGGACGGACAAGTGTTGGTGACGCATGATATGTTGGGAATGACCCATGAATTTCATCCGCGGTTTTTGCGTCGTTATATGGATTTATATACAGAAATGACCACCGCGTTCGAAAGTTATATTGCCGATGTTAAAAGCAGGGATTTCCCTAGTGATGAGGAACAGTATTAAGCCTACTGACCATTTTACCGGAAAAAGCCAAATGTAGGGACAGGTCGCGACCTGTCCGTTCGAAAGTTGAAATGTTTAATCGTTTATTTGTTTAAAACTTTAAAATATAAAAATTTATAACGCATAACCGATAACCTATAACGCATAACGTATAGCCTATAACCTATAACGAATAATCTATAACGCATAACGTATAGCCTATAACTTCAAAAAAACAGCTAATGAAAGTCCTTTTGATAGACAGCAATCACCCAATTCTTCAGTCCGGCTTGGAAAAACTGGGATGTGTTTGCGAGGAAGATTATTTTTCAACCAAACAACAAATTGAAGAAAAAATAAGCGGTTATGAAGGTGTTGTTCTCAGAAGCCGGTTTAATATCGACCAACAATTTTTAGACAAAGCCACAAATTTAAAATTTATTGCCCGCGTTGGCGCCGGGCTGGAAAGCATTGATGTTGATTATGCAGAAGAAAAAGGAATTCAGTTAATTTCTGCGCCTGAAGGAAACCGAAATGCCGTTGGCGAACACGCGTTGGGAATGATTTTGGCTTTATTCAACAACCTAAAAAAAGCAGATCTCGAAATCCGACAAGGGAAATGGCTGCGGGAAGCCAACAGAGGAATTGAACTGGAAGGAAAAACGGTTGGCATTATTGGTTATGGAAATATGGGAAAAGCCTTTGCGAAAAAATTAAAAGGGTTTGAGGTTGCCGTGATTTGTTACGACATAAAAGAAGGCGTTGGCGATGAAAATTGCAAACAGGTAACTTTGGAAGAATTACAGGGAAAAACTGATGTGTTAAGTCTGCATACGCCGTTTAACAAGCTGTCTCACCAAATGGTAAATGCGCAGTTTATCAACAATTTTACAAAACCATTTTACCTCATCAATACCGCTCGGGGGTCTGCCGTTGTTACCGATGATTTGGTTGATGCTTTGAAAACCAAAAAAATATTGGGCGCTTGTTTGGATGTGCTGGAGTATGAAAAATTATCCTTCGAAAATTTATTTGAAAATGATGCTTTCCCCAAAGCTTTTGATTATTTAATTCACGCTGAAAATGTATTGCTTTCACCACATATTGCAGGCTGGACGGTTGAATCTAACCTGAAATTGGCTCAAACGATTGTTGATAAAGTGGATGCGTTGTTTTTTTCAAAAGAATCTGTTCAAACGGAAAGAGATTTTAAAAGGGTTACCGGCATTGGAGGACTTTTCTTTAAATCGGAAGATCCCTCCAAACTGAAAGAATGGTACAAAAAACACCTAGATTTTAATGTTGACGATTGGGGTTCTACTTTTTGGTGGAAAGACAACAACGGTAAACCAGCTTGCACCCAATGGAGTCCGTTTAAAAGCGACACCGTTTATTTTTCTCCTTCAACAAAAGATTTTATGTTTAATTACAGGGTTGAAGATTTAAGCTTGCTTTTAAACAAATTAAGGCTAGAAGGCGTTCCTGTTATTGGAGAAATTGAAGAATATGACTACGGAAAATTTGGTTGGATATTAGATCCGGAAGGAAATAAAATTGAACTTTGGGAACCAAAAGATGTTGCCTTTTTGTCCTAAAAATTTTGTAATTTTATAAATAGGGCTTGCTGAAAAACCATTTTCATTTTAAGCGAACTGGAGATTTAATT
>JAVVEF010000111.1:0-9009 GCA_032251275.1 Lutibacter sp. | reverse complement strand
TGTTAAAATTATAAAAATTTATGTTATTTTTGCGTAAGGTGAGTAAAGAATTTCATTTTTTGTGAAATCCATTTTTATTTCTATTTTGCGGAATTAATAAATAATTTATGGCAGAAAATTGTACGCGATTATTTGATTTTGCTTACCATCAATTGGCAACCAATCCACAGCAAAAGTGTTTTAACACCAAAGTTGGCAATCAGTGGATTTCAACATCAACCAAAAATTATATCGATCAGGCAAACTGCATCAGCAGAGCTTTGTTAAGGCTGGGCGTAAAACCAAACGATAAAATTGCGGTGGTAACTTCCGTAAATCGGGTAGAATGGAGCATTTTAGACGTTGCCGTTATGCAAATTGGCGCCGTAAACGTGCCCTTATACCCTACCATTTCTTCCAGCGATTTTCAATACATCATCAACCATTCCGATGCCGTTTTATGCTTTGTTTCTGATTCAGCTCTTGCAAAAAAAGTTTCAAAAATAAAAGACCAAACCCAATTAAATGCTATTTATTCTTTTGATGAAGTTGAAGGGATTTCAAGCTGGAATTCTTTGCTGAAATTGGGTGAAGATGAAAGCAATCAATCCGAAGTGGAATTGTTAAAAAAACAGGTTCCAAACACCAATTTGGCGACCATCATTTACACTTCCGGAACTACAGGCACACCAAAAGGCGTGATGCTTTCCCATAAAAATATTGTGGAAAACACCTTTACCAGCGCCAAAGCATTGGATTTTACGCCTGGCAATTATATGGTTTTAAGCTACTTGCCTATTTGCCATATTTTTGAACGTTTTGCTTTGTATTATTATCAGTATATGGGTTTTGAAATTTACTTTGCAGAATCCATCGATAAATTAGGCGACAATTTAATGGAAGTAAAACCGCATTTTATTCCGGTTGTGCCGCGTTTGCTGGAAAAAATATATGATAAAATTGTTGACAAGGGAAGTAATTTAAAAGGCATAAAGCGGATGCTTTTCTTCTGGTCGCTGAACTTAGGAAAAAAATATGAACCTTACCAAAAAAATGGCTGGTGGTATCATTTTCAACTGAACATTGCCAACAAGTTGGTTTTCAGCAAATGGCGTGAAGCATTGGGAGGAAATATTAAATTTTTAGTATCAGGAAGCGCTCCGTTGCAGCCGGCATTGATCAGGATTTTTACCGCTGCAAACATTCCAATTTTTGAAGGCTACGGAATGACGGAGACTTCACCTGGAATTTCCATCAACGATTTCAGGAATAAGGGATTTAAAATTGGAACCGTGGGAAGAATTCTGGATGATATGGAAGTCAAAATTGCCGAAGACGGCGAAATATTGGTGAAAGGTTCCAATGTGATGATGGGTTATTATAAAAATGACGAATTAACCAATGAAACCATCGTAAATGGCTTTTTACACACGGGAGATATTGGCGAATTGGATGTGGACGGATTCTTAAAAATTACCGACCGCAAAAAAGAAATGTTTAAAACATCGGGCGGTAAATATATTGCGCCATCGGCCATTGAAGGCCTTTTAAAAGAATCGCGTTTTATAGAGCAGGCGATGGTAATTGGGGAAGGCGAAAAAATGCCGGCAGTAATTATTCAGCTACATTTTGATTTTTTGATGGAGTGGGCAAAACGCAAAAAAATTCAATTTGATGGCTCAAATGAAGCTATTATTCAACATAAAAAAGTACTGAAACGCATTCAAAAGGAAATTAATTTTGTCAATGAAAAATTAGGCAAATGGGAACAGGTAAAAGCCTTTGAGTTTACTTCCGAAACTTGGACCACGGAAAATAATATGCTTACGCCTACCCTAAAAATGAAACGAAAAATTATTTTACAAAAGTACAGCCATCTTTACGACAAAATCTATAAAAATTAATTTTCATGAATGCAACTCGCGCTATTGTGAAATCATATTAATTTTTATACTTTGCAGGAACACTTTTCAACCCAAATAAAAATGCCAAGAGAAATTACCCGATTGTTCGATTTTGCCTATTACCAGCTCGAAAAATACAATTTAGAGAACGCTTTTACCACAAAATACAATGGAGAATGGGTGTCGACTTCAACCCGGGAATATATAGATAAAGCCAATGCAATTAGCAGAGGCTTGTTGCGATTGGGCGTAAAACCCGGCGATAAAATTGCTGTTATCACTTCGGCAAACAGAACAGAGTGGAATATTATGGATATTGGAATTATGCAGGTGGGCGCCATCAGCATTCCTATTTATCCAACAATTTCCAAAGAAGAATATGCCTATATTTTTAACCATTCTGAAGCTATTTACTGTTTTTTATCAGATTCCGTTCTTTATGACAAAGCCATTTCCGCAAAAAAAAATGTTCCTTCTTTAAAAGAAATCTATTCGTTTGATGAGATTGAAGGCTGCCTAAACTGGAAGGAAGTTTTAGCGCTTGGAAAAGACGAGAGCAACCAGCAGGAAGTTGAAGCGGCAAAAGATACCGTAAAACCTTTTGATTTGGCGACCATCATTTACACTTCGGGTACCACAGGAAAACCAAAAGGCGTGATGCTGTCCCACAACAATATTGTGACCAACGTATTGGACAGTTTTCCGAGATTGCCATTGGTATTGGGAACCACACGAACCCTGAGTTTTTTGCCGGTTTGCCATATTTTTGAACGTATGTTGCATTACCTATACCAATACTCCGGAACTGCCATTTATTTTGCGGAATCTATTGAAAAACTTGGGGAAAACATCAAAGAAACCAACCCAAATTTAATGTCGGTTGTGCCACGATTGCTGGAAAAAATATACGACGGCATTATCGCAAAAGGCTCGGAATTAACAGGAATAAAGCGAATTCTTTTTTATTGGGCAGTTGAACTGGGCTTAAAATATGAGCCTTACGGCAAAAACGGTCTGTTCTATGAAATGCAATTGGCCATTGCCAATAAAATCATATTCGTGAAATGGCGCGAAGCTCTGGGCGGAAATTTAACCACCATGGTTTCAGGAAGCGCTGCCTTGCAACCGCGTTTGGCCCGGGTATTTTCTGCCGCAAAAATGCAGGTGATGGAAGGCTACGGACTGACAGAAACATCACCGGTTGTGTCGGTAAATATGCATAAAGACCATTTATTTAAAATAGGAACTGTTGGAAAACCAATTGGCAATGTGGAAGTTAAAATTGCGGAAGACGGTGAAATATTGGTAAAAGGCCCAAATGTGATGCTTGGTTACTATAAAGATCCCGAAAAAACGGAAAGTGTGATGACAGGTGACTATTTTCACACAGGAGATAAAGGAGAAATTGACGCGGACGGATTCCTTAAAATAACCGGACGAAAAAAAGAGATTTTCAAAACATCTGGCGGAAAATACATTGTTCCCGCGTTGCTTGAAAATCAGATGAAACAATCGCGATTTATTGAGCAAATTATTGTGATTGGCGAAGGTCAAAAAATGCCGGCGGCGATTGTTCAGCCTAACTTCGATTTTTTAAGAAAATGGGCAAAAATTCACCACGAACCAATCCTTCAAAACAACCAGTATTTAATTGAAAATCCGATTGTTATTGAACGGATTCAGCAAGAAATTGATGAAGGAAATCAAAATTTCGGAAAATGGGAAATGATCAAAAGATTTGAATTGACACCAGAAGTTTGGGGCATTGACAATGGTTTGTTAACGCCAACCATGAAACCAAAACGCAATGAAATTATTTTAAGATACAAACATCTTTACAATAAGATTTATGAGATAAAGGAATAAGTTATACGTTGTTAGTTGTTAGTTGTTGGTTGTTGGTTGTTGGTTAAAACGTGAAACGAGAAACTTGACACTTCCAATATTTAACTTTTAATATTTAATATTTTACTTTTAACTTTTAATATTTAACTTCTAATATTTAATATTTTACTTTTAAATTTTAATAATTACTTTTACCATCCAAATAAAAAAATAATATATGGAACATTTTGTAGTATCAGCCCGTAAATACCGACCTCAAACTTTTGAGGATGTGATTGGGCAACAAGCCATTACAAACACGCTTGAAAATGCTATAAAAAACAACCATTTGGCTCAGGCATTGTTGTTTACGGGTCCGAGAGGTGTTGGAAAAACAACCTGTGCGCGAATTTTGGCAAAAAAAATAAACCAGGCAAGCGGCGGTGATCTTGAAGAGGATTTTGCTTTTAATATTTTTGAATTGGATGCCGCTTCAAACAATTCGGTTGACGACATTCGGAATTTAAACGACCAGGTTCGCATTCCGCCACAAACCGGAAAATACAAAGTGTATATTATTGATGAGGTACACATGCTTTCATCGGCCGCTTTTAACGCGTTTTTAAAAACCTTGGAAGAACCGCCGGCACACGCCATATTTATTTTGGCAACCACCGAGAAACACAAAATTATACCAACCATACTTTCACGTTGCCAGATATTTGATTTTAAGCGTATTGGTGTATTGGACACCAAGAAATATTTGGAGAAAATAGCCATTCAGGAGCATATTGAGGCAGAGGATGATGCTTTGCACATTATTGCCCAAAAAGCTGATGGCGCTTTGCGTGATGCGCTTTCCATTTTCGATCGTGTGGTCAGTTTTTCGGGGAAAGAATTAACCCGTAAAGCAGTTACCGAAAACTTAAATGTGCTGGATTACGATGAATATTTTAAAACAACCGATTTGTTGCTCGACAATAACATTCCGGAAGTTTTGGTTCATTTCAACAGCATCTTGTCGAAAGGTTTTGACGGAAATCATTTTATCACCGGACTGGCGTCCCATTTTAGGGACTTGTTGGTGAGCAAAGATAAAATTACTATTGAATTGCTGGAAGTTGGTGACAACGCTAAAAAGAAATATTTAAGTCAATCCGAAAAATGTGAGTTGAAATTTTTATTGCAGGGAATTGAGCTGGCAAACGACTGTGATTTAAAATACAAAAGCAGTAAAAATCAGCGATTGCTGGTTGAACTTACCTTGATGCAACTGGCCTCTGTCACTTTCGACGGAGAAAAAAAAAATAGCAAGCCTTATATAATTTCAGCAGTAGTTTTTAGGTCGAAAATCGCAAAAAGAAGCAGTGCAAAATTTGTAAAAGAAGAAATTAAGGTCGTTGCAAAGCAGGAGATTCCGGTAATAAATGCGCCAGCAAATGTCGCCAAGCCCATTACAGAACCTGTAAAACTTGATTTGACAAATACACCGAGAAGATCCTCTGGCCTATCCTTAAAAAGTTTAAAAGCAAAAGCAGAAGTTGCAAAAATTGAAGTCGATTTTGAAGAAGTTGACGGATTGCCTGCAGATGATTTTTCTGAAAGCAAATTGTTGCAGCTTTGGGAAGCCTATATCAATTTATTGACAGACGAAGGCAAAAAAAGTGTGGCCTCGATAATGAATTCCAATGTGCCACGACTGGAAAATGGAATGGTTCATTTTCAGTTACCGAATGCGATGATGAAAGACCAGCTTGATCGCGCTAAATTTCCTTTGGTAAAATATTTGCGTGAAAAACTGAACAATTTTAAATTGGATGTTGTTGTTGATGTTAATGAGGAAGAAACGAGGAAATATGCCTATACCCCAGATGAAAAATATCTGAAATTAAGAGAAAAAAACAAGGCGATTGAATTGCTGAAGAAGACTTTTGATTTGGATATTTAAATAATTTTAAATTATAAATTATGAATTTTAAATTAATTTATAAAAGAATTTTTAATGATTAGTTGTTAATTCTGAGTGCGTTAGGGATTGAAGCAGAAAGCCCACAGTCACGCTTTTGGGCGTGCGAGGACTTGCAGCGGAAAGGCCGACCCGCAGGGAAACGCCCAAATAAAACCCATAAATTAACTATAAATTTGTTGCCTTATGTTAGGTTTAAAACTTCCTACCGACCCGCGCTGGGTGAATATTGCCGAAAAAAATATTGATGAAATATTGATAGACCACGCGCATTGCGAGCTGAAAGCGGCTTCAACGGCGAACTCGTTGATTATGAGTTTTCCTGAATATTCGGACTTGGTGACGGAAATGGTTGCTTTGGTGAAAGAAGAAATGAGCCATTTTAAGATGGTGCACGAACGATTATTGAAACGGGACGTTGTTTTGGGACACGACCGAAAAGATATTTATGTGAATAATTTGCTGAAATTTTTCCCGAAAGGCGGCAGCAGAACCACGCAATTGGTACACAGACTGTTGTATGCGGCGCTGATTGAAGCGCGGAGCTGTGAGCGTTTCAGGTTGTTGTCGGAAAACATAAAAGATTCTGAACTGGCTAAATTTTACCGCGATTTAATGGCTTCGGAAGCAAATCATTACACCTTGTTTTTAGGTTTTGCACGAAAATATGGCGACCGTGAAGAAGTGGATAAAAAATGGAACGATTTGCTGGATTTTGAAGCCGAATTGATGAAAAATTTGGGTACGCAGGAGACAATTCATGGATAATTTTCAATTTTCAATTGAAAATTCAGAATAGAGATAAGAGAATATAGACTAAAGGCAAGCAAATAAACAGTTACACGATTAAACAGTTTATAAATCGTCAGTTCGAGTGTTTTTTAAGGAATGCAATGGAATAAAAAATGTATCGAGAACACACGATTAAACAACTACACGCCTAAACGATTAAACGATATAAAAAAATGTTCAGCAAAGAGGAATCTGCACAATTAAGGAAAGAATTTTGGACGAGTTTTGGGAAATCTTTTCCGAGAAAATGGCTGTTGTACAACACGCAAATCAAAGATTTCAGCTTTAAATTTGTGGCCGATAAAAATAAGGCGCTGGTTTGTTTGGATATTGAATCGTTCGACAAAAATAAAAATCAGCTGCTTTTTGACCAGATCCTGGAATTAAAAAGCAATTTAACCGATGATTATTTACCGGATATTATTTTCGATGAACTCTATCTGCTGGATAATGGTAAAATTATTCATAGAATTTACGTAAAATACCATGGAGAATTTAATATTCACAATAAAAATACCTGGCAAGGAACCTATATGTTTTTTAATGAAGCTATGAATCAGTTTGAGCTGTTTTACGAGGATTTTGAGGATTTTATTAAGCAGGCTGTTTATAATTGAAAAAATAGAAAATAGAATAGAGAGAAGAGAAAAGAGAGAAGAGAAAAGAGACTTAAGCCTTCAAACTTGAAGATAGATGGATAAACAATCAAAGAGTTAAACGATTAAACAATAATCCGTAATTTTGCAGGATATGAAAAATTCCATTATAAACGACACCATTATTGCTTTGGCCACCTCATCGGGTGTTGGCGCCATTGCGGTTATTCGTTTATCGGGTGAAGATGCCATTAATATTGTGAATCGGTTTTTCGTTTCAAAATTCGGAAAAAAGGAGTTAAACAAGGTAAAATCGCACACCATTCATTTGGGAAATATCATGGACGGGAATCGGATAATCGATGAAGTTCTGGTTTCGGTATTTAAGAATCCACATTCCTATACCGGAGAAAATGTGGTGGAAATCAGTTGCCACGGCTCTGTTTATATTCAACAGGAATTGCTGCAGTTGTTTCTTAAAAACGGGGTTCGAAACGCCGATGCGGGCGAATTTACGCTACGCGCTTTTTTGAACGGAAAAATGGATCTGACCCAGGCCGAAGCGGTGGCCGATTTAATCTCTTCAAATTCGGCAGCTTCACACCAGGTTGCTTTGCAACAAATGCGCGGCGGTTTTAGCAATGAAATTAAAAACCTGCGCCAAGAATTGCTGAATTTCGCCAGCCTGATAGAACTGGAACTCGATTTTTCTGAAGAAGATGTGGAATTTGCAGACAGGGCTGAATTTAACAGACTGGTTGAAAAAATAAGTTCGGTCTTAAAACGGCTGATTGATTCTTTTGCTTTGGGAAATGTGTTGAAAAACGGAATTCCGGTGGCGATTGTGGGCGAACCGAATGTTGGGAAATCGACGTTGCTGAATGCCTTGTTAAATGAAGAAAAAGCCATCGTAAGCCATATTGCGGGAACCACAAGAGATGCCATTGAAGATGAAATTGCCATTGACGGCGTTGCGTATCGCTTTGTGGATACCGCGGGAATAAGAACTACGGAAGATGTAGTTGAAAGTTTGGGCATTCAAAAAACATTCGAAAAAATTGAACAGGCGCAACTAGTCATTTACGTTTTTGATTTGGAAAAAATTAAAAACAACCAACTTTCCCTTTCAGGAATTTTGGAAGAAATTAAAAAGATAAAAGACAACTACCCTAACAAGCAACTGCTGATTATTGCGAATAAAGTGGATGTTGCCGATGCTGAATTGATCGCTCAAACAACCGAAGTTTTTCAAAACGCTTCGCTCCTGTTTTTATCGGCAAAAGAGAAAATCGGAATTCATGAGCTCACTTCCACCCTAACTCATTTGGCCAACAAAGGCGCTTTAAGCAATAACGAAACCATTGTGAGCAATTCGCGCCATTTTGAGGCCTTAAACAACGCTTTAATAGCCATTAAAGAGGTGCAAAAAGGAATTGACAACAACCTAAGCGCTGATTTATTTGCCATTGACATTCGCCAGGCATTGTTTCATTTGGGAGAGATTACCGGACAGGTTACCACCGAAGATTTGTTGGGCAATATTTTTGCGAATTTCTGCATCGGAAAGTAAACTACCTATCCTTAAATACTAATTCTTTGTTATTCAGTTATTTATATTCTCTTCTTTAGTGCTTATATGTCTTTTTTGTTGTATATTTGTTGGCTATTTGTTGCTAAAAGTTCATTTTTGTTGCTAAATTTTTAATAAAAATTAATAGGCGAAATTATGCACCATAGCGACCCATAGCGCACCATACTTAAATAATTAGCACCATTATGAGTAGTAATATGCAAATTCCTAAAACCTGCCAATACTGCGGCAAGGCTTTTATAGCAAGAACAACAGTAACAAAATGTTGTTCTGTCCAATGCGCTGGAAAAGCCTACAAAGCCAATAAACGCAATGAGAAAGTACAATCCACAATTGAACAAGAGCTTAAAGGTGATA
>JAVVEF010000110.1:0-9032 GCA_032251275.1 Lutibacter sp. | reverse complement strand
TTTATTAAACAAAACTTTCCCTGTAATTGCATAGTTTCAACATTTCTCTTGTATCCTGAAAAGGAAAACGGATTGTCAATATTTGAAAATTTAACAAATATTTCGGTAATTTTACCTTCTTTAATAAGAATTTTTACCTACTTTTGATAAAAAAAATTATGGTAACTTTAGAGAGCAATGTAAATAGCGGAAATATTGCCGAAATACCGGAAATCGGCAATTTTACCAAAATCTTGTTTTATTTAAGAAACAACAACATCAACTGGAAATATTTTAATTATCTCAAAGAAATAACAACACTTAGCGATGAGATTATTTCGGTTTGGTTAAATATCAACCCAAAAACATTGAGGGCATACAGAAAACCGGAAAGTGTTTCGAAAGAAAATATTAAAGAACATTTGGTGTTGTTAATTTCTCTTTATGAACACGGAATTGAAGTTTTTGAAACAAAAGAAAACTTTGACAAATGGTTACTTACCAATAATTATTTCCTTGACAATAAGGCCCCAAAAAATTTTTTGGACACGGTTACCGGCATTAAATTCATCGATGATCAACTTACGGCTATTGAATATGGCGATAATGTTTAATAATGGAAGTTTTTAAAATTTGCCGGGAAAAATATGCTAATGCACTAAATGCTTCAGAAGCGGCGAACCGTTGGAATAAAAAAGAAGAATTTGTTATTTATGCGGGAGGAAGCAGATCGTTATCGGCATTGGAATCTGTGGTTCACAGAGCTGCCATAAATATTTCCGCACCTTATAAATTATTGACGATTTCCATTAAAGATAAAACGCCCATTAAAGAAATAAAAGTTAAAGATTTGCCTGAAAACTGGAATACAATCGATAGCTATATTGAACTTCAGGAAATTGGTTCAAAATGGTATAGATCTCTTGAAACCTTAGTTTTAAAAGTCCCTTCAGCCATCATCTCCCAAGAATATAATTATGTTATTAATACAAAACATCACTTGTTTGCAACAAATATTAAGCTGGAAAAAGTTGAGGGTTTTGCGTGGGATAAAAGATTGCTGTAAATGCGTATTGTTTTGGTAGCGTAATATTTTCTATTTCTGCTACTTAACAAGCCTTCGCAAGGCAGCCCATTGTTTCAGCATTTCTCTTGAATCCTGCGCCGGATAACCCAACACCGTTTTACCTGCTTCAACATCATTCATCACGCCAGAACCACCTGCAACCACAGCGCCAGAATGAACTGTAACATGGTCTTTAATGGAGGCGCTTCCGCCAATAACAACGCCGTCTCCAAGCGTAACGGAACCTGCCAAACCGCTATGGCCGGCCATAATGCAAGAGCGCCCCATAATGCTGTTGTGCGCAATTTGCACCAAATTGTCAATTTTACAGCCGTCTCCAATTTGTGTAGCGCTAAACTTACCGCGATCCACACAAGAATTTGAGCCTATTTCCACATAATTTCCAATAACCACATTGCCGATATGGGGAATTTTAACCAAACCCCTGCCGTCTTCACTGGCGCAATAGCCGAATCCGTCTCCGCCAATGCTTACGTTGAGATGAAAAATGCAAAAACTGCCTATTTCACTTCGTTCTCGAATTACGGTTCCCGACCAAATAACAGTGCCGTTTCCAATGTGGGTATCATCAAAAATGGTCACATTTGGATACAAAACAACATCATCGCCCAACACCACGTTTTTTCCTACGTAACAGTTTGCGCCAATTTTGCAATTTTTTCCAAGGATTGCTGTAGCTTGAACAACAGCAGTTACGTGAATTGCTGATTCAAAAACTGGTGAATCCGGACTGAACATTTCCAGCAATCTGGCCATTGCCAAATCGGCATTTTTTACTTTAATCAAGGCGCGGTTTTCGCCGGGTTCAAAGTCCAGGTCTTCATTCACAATGGCGGCACAGGCTTTGGAAGTTTCCCACAAACGCACATATTTTTTGCTTCCTATAAATGAAATATGGTTGTTTCTAGCCTTTTCTAATTGTTCCGGCCCGCTTATTTGGTGGCTGGTATCTCCAACCAAAGTACCTTTTAAAAGTTGGTTGATTTCCTTTACTGAAAATGTTTTCATGGATTTTCTTCTATATAAAGTTTCTTTGGTTTTTAAGGATTTTGTCTGATTAAAAACCGGCCGCAAATTACAATAAACTTTTGATTGAAGGAGAAATCGAATAATATTTAGGATTTTCCATTGTTTTTTTCTTGCAAAACGTGTCAATCAATTTAAATAAAACCCCGTAACACAAAATCAAAATTGAACTTGGTAATTTGTATCTTTGCGTATTAAACAAAAAGACATCAAATTGGCGGAAACTTTTTTTGCATCAATTTTTTAACATAAATATAGCTGCCGGCTATTTTGATTATGACTGAAATTATAGAAGATAATACCGAAAAAGTTGTTTTGATAGGCTTGATTACGCAATATCAAAATGAAGAAAAATGCAATGAATATTTGGATGAACTGGAATTTTTAACGCTTACCGCAGGCGGAATGGCAGTGAAAAGATTTGTCCAAAAGTTAGACACCCCCAATCCAAAAACATTTATCGGAACCGGTAAATTGGAAGATGTACGCCAATATATTGAAGCCAACAACATTGGAACGGTTATTTTTGATGATGAATTAAAGTCTTCCCAACTGCGAAATATTGAAAAAGTACTGAACATCAAAGTGCTTGACAGAACGAATTTAATTCTTGATATTTTTGCGGCGAGAGCGCAAACAAGTTACGCTAGAACGCAAGTTGAGTTGGCGCAATGCCAATATTTATTGCCGCGCCTTACCCGACTTTGGACCCACTTGGAGCGTCAAAAAGGGGGAATCGGATTGCGTGGTCCGGGTGAAACCGAGATTGAAACCGACCGACGAATTATTAGGGACAAAATTTCCCTGCTGAAAAAAAAGCTGGAGATTGTGGACAAACAAATGGCTGTTCAACGCAAAAACCGCGGAAAAATGGTGCGCGTTGCCTTGGTGGGATACACCAACGTTGGAAAATCGACTTTGATGAATGTGGTGAGCAAGAGCGATGTTTTTGCCGAAAATAAATTGTTTGCAACCTTGGACACGACCGTTCGAAAAGTGGTGATTAAAAATCTTCCGTTTTTGTTAACAGACACTGTTGGGTTTATAAGAAAATTGCCCACACAGTTAATAGAATCGTTTAAATCGACTTTGGATGAGGTTCGAGAAGCTGATTTGTTGCTTCACGTGGTGGATATTTCACATTCGAATTTTGAAGATCATATGGCTTCCGTAAATAAAACGTTGGCCGAAATAGGAAGTGCCGACAAACCAACCATCATCGTTTTTAATAAAATTGATGCGTTTACACACCAAACCATCGAATCGGATGATTTGGTGACCGAAAAAACCGAAATTCACTTTTCTTTGGACGAATGGAAAAAAACCTGGATGAACAGGCTAAACAACAATTGCGTGTTTATTTCTGCCTTGAACAAAGAAAATATGGAAGCTTTTAAGGAAAAGGTTTTTGAAGAAGTGAAAAAAATTCACATCACGCGTTTTCCTTATAACGATTTGTTGTACGAAGAATTTGAGGAAGAGATTTAGACTTATATCTAACACAATAAACCGTCTTTGCCAGGAGTGATAACAACGAAGCAATCTGCCAATTTAAGGTACAGATTGCGTCATTTTTTTCAAAACTTCGCAATGACGAATCGCCGTTAAGTACTGCTTTATTTTAAACTAAAATCCATAATTTATTCCAACGCCAAAAACTTCCCTTATTTGAAATCCCTCAAAAGCATTGTCGTCATAAATGGTTTGGAAGGTTAAATTGGCCGATAAATAACTGTTTATTTTCATCACCAGATTCATCGTATAATCCACATCCACATTTTGCGGATCTTCCAAATAATTGGCATATAAATTCAAAATGTTTTCCATCGTAACGTTTTCCATCAAAGCCAATTTAGCGTAGCCTGAAGCATAAAATCCCAATTCGTATTTGGTGCTTTCTCCTTCTTCAACGCCAAAATAGGCATCATTTGGCAGGGTAAAATTCTTATCCACAAAAATTACTTTAGATGTTAACGGCGCCAAATTGAATTTTAAATCATCCGATTTTTTCCACAACATTCCCGGCCCAAAAGTCAGGTTTGCGGGTGACATAAAGTTGGTGTATTCTGTCCTTATTTCTTTTCCTGCAAGGTCTTTTCCGTAAATATAGCCTTTGGTAAACTGGGTTTTAAAGTTTAAGAAAGCGGAATAATACCAATATCCTTTAGATTTTTCCCCTACCAACGAATTAAATTCAAAACGGTCGTCGGTTTTTTTCTCAAATTCGCTGTTTTTGCTTTTGGTCAGCCCGTAAGAAGCCATTATTTTATTGTCCCAGGTGATATCGCCTTTTAAATAATTAAAATCGTAATTCACCCCCAAGTTTCCCGCGATGGTATTTTCACCGCCGGTAACCCAATCGGAAAAGGCAGATTGGTTGAACAATAATATGATGTTTCCCTTTTTGTGCCAGCCTTCTTTTGGCGCTTCTTTTTCTTGCTCAAAAGTTAAAGAAAAACTCAAGGCGATTGCCGCCAATACGATACTTTTCTTCATAAGAACTTTATTTTAGGTACATAAAGTTAGTAAATCAAGACCTTATCAGAAAATAAAAAGATAATTAATTATTGCTTTTAAAAAGCGGAACGGTAGAGCAGGCTTCGCCAAACATAATGGATTTAACCACCGGCTGCAGTTTTTCAATCAGTTGAATATAAGCGGTTTCCGGAATTGGTTTGTTGGAGCAGCCTTTGATAATTACCGGTTTTCCTACAAAATCTTCTACCTCAAAATGAGCTATCAGGTCCTGAAAAATGGAAGTTTCCAAAGCAGCCAAATTCCCGACCACAATTTTTTTGGCAAAAGGAGAAACGTACGTGGTAATCAGCATATAAGCCCAAGAAGGAATAATGGCGTCCGTAGAACACGTTAATGCTACATAGTCATCTTTGTACTGGAGCCAATCGTGGTTTTTTAGGTGTTCTCGAAAATCGGTTTCTTTCAAAATTTGCTCGTGAAACAACCAGTTTTTAATGTCAATAACGGTTCTTGTGCCTTTCGGATAAAAATCTTCCAGGTCAATTGTTTTCAATTGGCTGTTCGCAACCCTATTTACAATTTCATCGGCCATTTATAAAAATCCGAGTTCTAATTTTGCCTCTTCACTCATCATATCCTGCGTCCACATCGGGTCAAAAGTAATTTCAACTTCGGCATCTTTAACTTCCTCAATCGTTTTTACTTTTTCCTCAACTTCCACAGGCAAGGTTTCTGCCACCGGGCAATTGGGTGAAGTTAGGGTCATTAAAATTTTAACGTCGTTGTTTTCACTCACAAAAACGTCATAAATTAAACCCAATTCAAATATATCTACAGGAATTTCGGGATCGTAAATAGTTTTTAGTTTCGCAACTATTTTATCGCCAAGTTCCTGTGCGTGTGTGCTGTTCATTTTAAAAGCCTTTCTTTATATTCATTCTAAATAAGGGTAAATATACAATTATTTAACTATTTGCGTAATTATTAAGGTCTAAATTATTCTTTCGCCATCAGAATAAGTTGGGTGTTCCCGCCGAAAAGGCGGTCGGGCTTTTCGCTACAATCCGTCTTTGCGAGCGGAGCGTGGCAATCTGTTGAACATATTTCTTAACAAGCTCGCAAAGCCGGGATTTTCGCTTCAATCCCTAACACAAATTGAATCCCGCTCGCGATAGCAGATAAATAATTATTGTTTTTCGTTCCGCCTTCCTAACTCATTTTCGACTGAAAAGCCAGCGCGTACAATTTAATTTGTTTAATCATAGAGACCAAACCGTTGGCGCGTGTTGGCGACAAATGTTCTTTCAGGCCAATTTTATCCACAAAATACAAATCGGCATCCAAAATATCCTTTGGTTTTTGGTTGTTGAAAACGCGCAACAAAAGCGCCACAATCCCTTTGGTTAAAATGGCATCGCTGTCGGCCGTAAATTTAATTTTGTCGCCTTCAATTTCAGAATGCAGCCATACTTTCGACTGGCAGCCCGAAATTAAATTTGAATCAGTTTTAAATTCATCCTTAATCATTGGCAGCGATTTTCCCAGTTCAATCATATATTCATAGCGTTCCATCCAATCTTCAAACATGGAAAACTCGTCTATAATTTCTTCTTGTATTTCTTTGATAGTCATTTTTTAAACTTATTTTTGCAAAAGTAAACACATGGTTTCTCTAAAAAAAATATTAGACAAATTAATCCATTTCAGCAGTGTGTGAACTACCGTAAAATATGAGTAAATTATTAATTATAGGAACCGTTGCTTTTGACGCCATTGAAACACCGTTTGGAAAAACGGACAAAATTTTAGGAGGTTCCGCAACCTATATTTCCCTTTCCGCAGCACAATTTGGTATTAATTCAGGAATTGTTTCTGTAGTGGGAGGCGATTTTCCGAAGAAATATTTAGAAAAATTAAATCTGAAAAACATCAATACCGACGGCATTGAAATTATTGAGGATGAAAAAACATTTTTTTGGAGCGGCAAATACCACAACGATTTAAATTCAAGAGATACTTTAATTACCGATTTAAACGTATTGGCAAATTTTAAGCCTGTTGTTCCGGAAAACTTTATAGATACCGATTATTTAATTTTAGGGAATTTACACCCTGCCATTCAAATGTCGGTCATCAAACAAATTCCGGTTCGCCCAAAATTGGTGGTGCTCGACACGATGAATTTTTGGATGGACAATACCTGGAGCGAGTTGATGGAAGTGATTGCAAAAATTGATGTGATTACCATAAACGATGAAGAAGCGCGCCAGCTTTCCGGAGAATATTCTTTGGTAAAAGCGGCTCAAAAAATTCAGGAAATGGGACCAAAATATGTGGTCATCAAAAAAGGCGAACACGGCGCTTTGTTGTTTAACGGCGACAATGTGTTTTTTGCCCCGGCATTGCCTTTGGAAGAAGTTTTTGATCCAACCGGAGCAGGAGACACTTTTGCGGGCGGATTTATTGGCCATATCACAAAAACCGGCGATATTTCTTTCGATAATATGAAACGTGCGGTGATTGCGGGTTCAAATCTGGCTTCATTTTGTGTGGAGAAATTTGGCACCGAGCGCATGGAAAATTTAACGCATCAGGAAATACAAAAACGATTATTGCAATTTAAACAATTGACACAATTTGAAATTGAATTAGGTTAAAACGAATTCCGCACGCGTGCGGAATTTTTTATTGAATTTACCATATACTACTACTATGAGCGACGCTATTAAACACGAATGTGGAATTGCAATGGTTAGAATGTTAAAACCGCTGCAATATTATAAAGACAAATACGGAACGGCGTTTTATGGCTTAAACAAAATGTATTTGTTGATGGAAAAACAGCACAATCGCGGTCAGGATGGTGCAGGTTTGGCAAGCATAAAATTTAACGTGACGCCGGGAACGCGCTATATTAGCCGCATCCGCTCCAATGAAGATCAGCCAATCCAAGATATTTTCGACCAAATTAACGGCCGTTTAAATAGTTTAAATATAGAGTTTCCCGATAAAATTGACGATGTGGAGTGGCAACTGAATAATGCACCTTATTTAGGAAATCTTTATTTAGGACATGTGCGTTACGGCACTTTTGGCAAAAACAGCATTGAAAGCGTGCACCCATTTTTGCGCCAAAGCAATTGGATGCACAAATGTTTAATTGTTGCAGGAAACTTCAACATGACCAATTCTAAGCGCTTGTTTAACGATTTGGTTGACATAGGGCAACACCCGAAAGAAATGACCGATACAGTGACTGTAATGGAAAAAATAGGTCATTTTATAGATGATGAAGTGGCCAAGTTGTATGAAAAGATTAAAAAGGAATTTGGCGTTACCAAAAAGGAAGCTTCTCCTATGATTGAAGAACGCATCAACATCAAAAAAATCTTAAAAAAATCGGCAAAAAACTGGGATGGTGGCTATGCAATGGCCGGTTTATTGGGTCACGGCGATGCTTTTGTATTGCGCGATCCATCGGGAATACGCCCTGCATTTTATTATGCCGATGATGAGTTTGTGGTTGTTGCATCGGAACGCCCGGCAATTCAGACTGTTTTTAATGTGGACATTCAAGATGTCAAAGAAATTGAAAGAGGCCACGCGTTAATCATAAAACGAAGCGGTAAAATTTCTATGTCCAAAATCAAAGAACCTTTGCCAAATAAAGCCTGTTCTTTTGAACGCATTTATTTCTCAAGGGGAAGTGATGCCGATATTTATACCGAACGCAAAAATTTAGGGAAATTGGTTTTTCCTCAAATTGCGGAGAAAATAAAAGGCGATTTAAAAAATACCGTTTTCTCATACATTCCAAATACTGCAGAAACTTCATTTTACGGTTTGCGTGAAGCTGCCGTAGATTTTTTAAATGTGCAAAAAACGGCAGCCATTTTAAAAGGCCAACGCAGTTTGTCGGCCGAAAAAGTGACGGAAATATTGGGCGAAATTCCACGTTTTGAAAAATTGGCCATTAAAGATGCAAAACTGCGGACTTTTATTGCCGATGATACCAGCAGAGATGACTTGGTGGCACATATTTACGACGTTACTTATGGCATTGTAAAACCAACCGACAATTTGGTGATTATTGACGACAGCATTGTGCGCGGAACGACCTTAAAGAAAAGTATTATCAGAATTTTAGACCGATTGCATCCTAAAAAAATCATTGTAGTTTCCTCGGCGCCGCAAATCCGTTACCCCGATTGTTACGGAATTGATATGGCAAAATTGGGCGATTTTATCGCTTTCAGAGCTGCTTTGGAATTGTTGAAACAAACCAATCAAGAACATATCATTAAAGAGGTTTACGTAAATTGCCTTAGCCAAAAACACTTGGAAGATATGGAACTTAAAAATGAGGTAAAAGCCATTTACGACCAGTTTACCGATGAACAAATTTCTGATAAAATTGCCGAAATGTTAAAAACTCCGGAAATTAATGCGGAAGTTGAAATTA
>JAVVEF010000109.1:4502-9175 GCA_032251275.1 Lutibacter sp. | reverse complement strand
GGCTAAGTTCTATTTATAACAGTATTTGCGTTAGGGATTGCAGTGAAAATCCTTTTTTGATTCGCCGGAAGGCGAATTAAACAAGATTGTAACGAAAAGCCCGACCCGCCAGCTGGCGGGAAACGCCCAAAACATTTAGCTATAAATTGTTGTATTTATTAGAATTAAACCAGAAATTTTAACAACCAAACTTAAAATGGATCAGTCAGCGTTTTTAAAAAAAGTAATGCCTTTTAAAGATAAAGTGTTTCGATTGGCGAAAAGACTGCTGGTTTCAACAGAAGAGGCGGAAGACGCCACCCAAGAGCTTTATTTTAAACTTTGGAAAAACAAGTCGAAGTTAAGCGACTATAACAGTATTGAGGCGTTTGCGATGACGATGACGAAAAATTATTGTTTTGACCGATTAAAATCGAAACAGGCCAATAATTTATCGCTGGTTCACAGTAACTATAAAGAAGGTGGAACGTCTTTACAGAAAAGGGTGGAAATTAATGACAGCGTAAGTTTGGTTCATAAATTGATTGAGAACTTACCGGAGCAACAAAAAATAATTATACAACTTAGAGATATTGAACAATATGAATTTGATGAAATAGCGGAAATGCTGAATATGCAGCCAACCGCAATAAGGGTTTCACTATCACGAGCGAGAAAAACAATTAAAGAACAATTAATAAAACAACACAATTATGGAATTAGCTAACATTGAAAAGTTGTTGGAAAAATACCTGGAAGCTGAAACTTCCATCACCGAAGAAAATGAATTAAAATCTTATTTTTCAGGAGATGATGTAGCGCCATATTTAGAAGAATACCGAGAAATGTTCGGCTATTTTTCAGTCAGTAAAAACGAGAAATTTACAAAAACCATTCAATTAAAAAGTCAAAAACTGAATTGGAAATGGTTATCTGTAGCGGCCTCAGCAGTTTTATTGGTAAGTGTGTACACCGGGTATCAAAAAAACCAACAAGCAAAAGCCGAAAAAATTTATGAGGAAACGCAATATGCTTTCAGCTTACTTTCGGCCAATTTAAACAAAGGAACTGTAGCAATTTCAGAATTGCAGGAGTTTGAAAACACAACAAACAAAATTTTTAAACAACCTAAATAACAAAAAAATGAAAAAAATAATTTTTATAATCGCTCTTGCCTTTTTGCCATTCACAAACTTTGCGCAAGTTTCAATTTTCGACAAGTTTGAAGCTATGGATGATGTAACCTCGGTTATTGTAAATAAAGAGGCATTTAAAATGATGAGTAAATTTAAAGGAAATACGCCAGAATCCAAAGCTTATGTGGAAATGGTACAAAGCTTGGAGTCTTTAAAAGTTTTTACCACAGAAAGTACTTTAATTGCAAATCAAATGGATGAAGTTGTCTCAAAATATTTGAAAACTTCAAAACTTGTTGAGTTGATGCGTGTAAAAGATAAAGATGCCAACGTTAAAATTTACATTCGTCCGGGAAAAGATGACAATCATGTAAGCGAATTGTTAATGTTTGTAAATGATATGACAAATAAAGCCAATAAGCAAGCTGTTGTGTTATCCTTAACAGGCGAAATTGACTTAAATAAAGTTTCTGAAATTACGGAAGCCCATATTCCAAGCAGCAGCAAACATTTAAAAAATAAATAATCACCAAAATGAAAACATTTTTAAAAGTTTCATTGGTTGCTTTTTCGATAGCAATTATAACAATCGCCTGTGACACGAAGTCATCTTTGCAGAAATATTATGTGGACAGTAAAGAAAACAATGCGTTTATTTCTGTTGATTTGCCGGCGAACATTATTGAACTAAAGGATGAAAATGTTACTGAGGAAGTAAAAAACACCTTAAAAACCATAAAAAAGGTCAATTTTTTAGCCTTACAAGTTGATGAAACCAATCAGGAATTGTTCGATGCTGAAAAGGAAAAAGTAACAGAAATTCTAAAAAATCCAGATTATAAGCAATTGATGCGCATGAAAACTGCGGATGGAAATGTAACTGTGAATTATTTAAGCAACGAAGATGGCATTAATGAAGTGATTATTTTTGGCTCCGACAGCAAAAGAGGATTTGCCTTGGTGAGAGTTCTTGGAGAAAATATGAATCCTGCCGATATTATGAGCATGGCTCAGGAAATTAAATTGGACGGAAATTCACAGCAATTTAAACAATTGGGTGCATTGCTGGGAAGCATCAAATAAATTACTAACTGCCTAAAATTAGAAGCCATACTTTAAAAAAGTATGGCTTTTTAACTATCTGTTAACTACTTAAATTAATTTAATCCCTATTTTTGTCATATAAATTATATAAACTCAAATGAAAAATATTTTATTCGCAATCATCTTATTATTTTCAATCGTCCTTGGCGCGCAGGATTTAAAATACCAGCCTGAAAGGGACAAAATTAATGATCTTGTCCACACCAAATTAAAAGTGGATTTCAACTTTGAAAAAAGCCAGTTAAATGGTGAAGCCTGGGTAACATTAACCCCTCATTTTTACGATGTTAACAAAGTTATTTTAGATGCCAAATCGTTTAACATTCACGAAGTTAAAGTGAACGACAAAAAAGCAGGCTTTAATTATTCTGAAGATGAGTTAACCGTGGAGCTTGATAAAACCTACAAAAAAGGCGAAGAATATACGGTTTACATAAAATACACAGCCAAGCCTGAAGAAATTAAACAAAAAGGAAGCGAAAATATTACGGATGCAAAAGGTTTGTATTTTATCGACCCGAAAGAGGAAGATCCAGGTAAACCAACACAAATTTGGACACAGGGAGAAACGGAATCCAATAGTTGCTGGTTTCCCACCATTGATTCCCCAAATCAAAAAACAACTCAGGAAATTTATATGACCGTTCCCAATAAATATGTAACCCTATCTAACGGTACTTTAAAAAGTCAAGTTGTAAATCCGAACGGAACAAGAACAGATTATTGGAAAATGGACCAAAAACACGCGCCTTACCTTGTTTTTATGGGTGTTGGCGAATTTAGCGTCACCAAAGACACTTGGAATGGAATGGAAGTTAATTATTATGTTGAACCGGAATTTGAAACTGAAGCCAAAGTCATTTTTGGGAATACGCCTGAAATGATCACTTTCTTTTCAAACATTACGGGAATTCCATATCCTTGGAATAAATACAGCCAAATTGTAGTTCGGGATTTTGTAAGTGGTGCTATGGAAAATACCACTGCGGTGGTTCATGCAGAAGACGCACAGCAAAAAATGGGACAATTGATCGACAATAATGAGTGGGAAAGTACCATTGCACATGAATTGTTTCACCATTGGTTTGGCGATTTGGTCACTACCGAAAGCTGGGCCAATTTAACGGTTAATGAGTCGTTTGCAACGTACAGCGTTTATTTGTGGTTTGCAAACAAATATGGCAAGGACAAGGCCGATGCCAATATGTACAGTGATGTTCAAACGTATATGACAAGCCAAAGTGAAGACAAAGATTTGGTTCGTTTTCATTATTCGAGTCGGGAAGATATGTTTGATACGGTAAGTTACCACAAAGGAAATGCCATTTTGCATATGTTGCGCGACGTGCTGGGTGATGAAGCCTTTTTTGAAGGAATGAATGCTTACCTAACAACCTATAAATACGGAACAGCGGAAGCCCACCAGCTTCGTTTGATATTTGAAAAAGTGAGCGGAAAAGACCTGAACTGGTTTTTTAATCAGTGGTATTATGGAAACGGACATATAAAAATAAATGTAACTTATGATTATAACACCATCAATAAAACGGTTACCGTCAATGTCAACCAAAAAGGCAAAACATTTAAATTTCCTTTAAGTATCGATATTTATGAAGAAACCGGAAAAACCACCCACAACGTTTGGGTTGACAGTGCCCAAAATTCATTTACATTCTCATTTAACAGATTGCCAAAATTGATTAACATTGATGCAAAACACGTGCTTTTGGCTGAAATTGCCGCTAAAAAAACGCTAAATGAATATATTTACCAATTCAATAATGCCCCGCATTATTTAGACAGAAGGCTATCTTTAGAAGAAATTGTAAAAGAGCAATCAAATAAAGAGGCTTTTAACACAGTTTTAAAAGCGTTTAATGATCCTTATTACGAAATAAGGATATTGGCATTGGAAAATATTGATTTGTTCCAGAAATACAATAAAAAAGGAGCCATTGACAAAATTGTTAAAATGGCACAATCCGATCCTAAAACATTGGTACAGGCAGCTGCCATAAGTGTACTGGGCAAATTAATTGATCCAATTTACAAACCGCTATTTGAAAAAGGGATGACCAGTGAAAGTTATGCTGTTACGGGGAAATCATTGATTTCCTTGTATCAAATAGATAAACAAACAGCTTTAACAAAGTTAAACACGTTACCTGAAGACACCAAAACATATATGGCCGATGCCGTTACCACCATTTATATCAGCGAAAAAGATAAAACAAAGCTTCCTTTTATCGCTAACCATGTTTTAAAGGGAATGTTTTTAACAGAAGATAAAAGAACCCAACAAACTTATGCTGAAGCCTTTAAATGGATTGCGGAAAGCGATAATAAAGAAGCAATCACAAATTTGACAAACGATTTTGTAACATTGGGACTGCGCTATAAAAAGTATAAATTTGACCAGATGGGCATCAATATGCTAAATCAATTGGTTTATGC
>JAVVEF010000109.1:0-4402 GCA_032251275.1 Lutibacter sp. | reverse complement strand
GAAAAAAGTGTAGGGGAAGGCGTTTTTACTTCAACCTGCTTTGGGAAATTGCCAACGCCATTTAACAGCCAATACAACTCAACTTCAGGAAAGGCTTTTAAAATCTTCAACACAAATTCCAGGCTGGGTTTATTTCTTCCGGATAGGATATGGGATATGCTTGAGCGCTGCACTTCAATTTTTTCAGCCAATAAAGCAGCCGATATTTCATAATAATCCATCAGGATATTCAGTCGTTTTGCAAATTGCTCAATGTTTACCATTGTAAATTATATTTTAATTACAAATGTAATCTATTTAATATTGATTAGCAAATAAGATCTTAAAACAGAGACGTGTATTCTTAATTTTATTTAAGTATGAGTTAATATAATATACTTATATATATTCAATTACAGTGTTTTATATATTTTACATCAATTTTCACTATAGTCATTATTAAGCAGGAGAAAAGGGACAATAAGTAGCCCTAAAACTTGGTTACAATTGTTAAATTGCAAGCATGACTTGCTGTTTACAAATGTAAACAATCTATTATTTACATTTGTAAAATGAAATTGACAGACATAAAAACACTGGAACGACTGTATCAGGAAAATTTTGAAAAAAGTTTAAAAGGAAGAAGAATTCTATTTGATGACATTGATCCATTGCTTCAAAAATTATCCTCAAAATTTAAAAAAGAAATTATAGGCTATTCTGAAAATAACATTCCTATTTATAAAATTTCCGTTGGAGCCGGGAAAATAAAAATTTTAATCTGGTCCCAGATGCATGGAAATGAGAGTACGGGAACCAAAGCGTTATTCGACCTGTTTAATTTTTTTGAAAAAAACAATAAGGAACTGTCGGAAATAATCGAAACCATTCTCGCAAATTGCAGCATTGTATTTATTCCGCTTTTAAATCCGGATGGAGCAATTAAATTTACCAGAGAAAATGCTAATAATATCGATTTAAATAGAGACGCCGTAAAAAAAGAGTCCAAAGAAAGCCGACTTTTGCGTTCTGTTTTAGATGATTTTAATCCGAAGTTTTGTTTCAACTTACATGACCAGCGCTCTATTTTCAACGTTGAGGGAACCAAAAATCCGGCAACCATTTCATTTTTGGCACCTTCCGTCGATGAAGAAAGGTCGGTTAATAAGGGCAGAAAAGAAACGATGAGCGTTATTGTAGCAATGAATAATTTACTGCAACAAGTCATACCCAATCAAATTGGCCGTTATACTGATGAATTTTACCCAACAGCCACAGGTGATAATTTTCAAAAGCTTGGGCACAACACCATATTAATAGAAGCTGGCCATTATGATGACGATTACGAGAGAGAAATCAGCAGAAAATATAATTTTTATGCGCTATTACAAGGAATCTATTTTATTGCAGTAGCAAGTGATTACGGCAATTATAAACCCTACTATGAAATTCCCAAAAATGACACGAAGTTTTTAGACATTATATATAAGAATATTAAAATTACTGAAAATAATAAAAATCAAATCACGGATATTGGTATTCAGCTAAAATTCAAAGTGATAGACAATAAATTAGTGACGTACAAACACATTGAAAAAGTTGGCGATTTGTCAGATTATTACTCGTATAACTATATAAATGCAGAAAATTTAGATATAAAGGAATTAGAATTATCAAATTCGTAAATTTATTAGGTGTTTATCGGTTTTTTTTTAATAAATTTGTACTTTAGTTTTTTATCTTAAATAAAAGCAGTAATATGAAAAAATATATACTTGATGAAATTGATCATCAAATATTAGATATCCTTATCGAAAACGCGAGAACACCGTTTACCGATATCGCAAAAAAATTAGTGGTTTCCGCAGGAACAATCCACGTCAGGGTTAAGAAAATGGAAGATGAAGGAATCATAAAAGGCTCAACTTTAACGCTTGATTATGAAAAAATGGGCTATTCTTTTATTTCACATGTCGGGATTTATCTGGACAAAACCTCAAAAACAAAGCAAGTGATAAGCGAATTAAAGAAAATTCCGAATATTACCATCGCTTATATTACAGCAGGAAAATACAATATTTTCTGTAAAATCAGAGCCAAAGATACCACACACGCAAAAGAAATAATTTTTGAAATCGATGATATTGACGGCGTTTCAAGAACAGAAACCATGATTTCTTTGGAAGAAAGCATTAACGACAAAACACGTTTAATGCATTCCATTTTTAGAGAAGTTTAATTAATATCAAATAGCGAAATATACCTTATTATTTTTATAATGAGGTATTTTTGTTTTATGGCATTATGATTACCTTTGATACAATTATTCATTTTTAATGGACACACTTAGCAACAAAATTGGTAAAATGGTTTACAACCGTGAAAATTACACTGACAAAGAATTAATTGATTTATATAAATTCCTTCTAAAACCACGATTGATAGAAGAAAAAATGTTAATTCTTCTAAGACAAGGGAAAATTTCCAAATGGTTTTCGGGAATCGGACAAGAAGCTATTTCTGTTGGCATTACCAACGCTTTGAATTTTGATGAATATATTTTACCGATGCATCGAAACTTGGGCGTGTTTACTTCCAGAAACATTCCGTTATACAGATTGTTTTCCCAATGGCAGGGCAAAAAAAGCGGATTTTCAAAAGGACGCGAACGTTCATTTCATTTTGGAACTCAGGAATATAAAATTGTGGGAATGATTTCGCATTTAGGTCCGCAATTTGGTATTGCAAATGGGATTGCTTTGGGTGATTTACTTAAAAAAGAACCAAAAGTGACTGCAGTTTTTTCAGGCGAAGGCGGAACCAGTGAAGGAGATTTTCACGAAGCTTTAAATGTAGCTTCCGTGTGGAATTTACCGGTACTTTTTTGTATCGAAAATAACGGTTACGGACTTTCAACACCTGTAAGTCAGCAATTTAAATGTGATAATATTGCAGATAAGGGCATTGGCTACGGAATGGAAAGCTATATAATAGACGGGAATAATATTTTAGAAGTTCATTCAAAAGTGCGTGATCTTGCAAAAAGCCTTCGCGAAAATCCACGTCCGGTTTTGCTCGAATTTAAAACATTCAGGATGCGTGGCCATGAAGAGGCGAGTGGCATGAAATATATTCCGCAGGAATTAATCAATGAATGGGCGGAGAAAGATCCGGTTCAAAATTATCATGCCTATTTGACCATTGAAAAAATACTTTCCAATGAAATGAACGCCTTAATTAAAGAGGAAATTATTGATGAAATAAATGAACATTTAAAAATAGCTTTCGCTGAAGAAGAAATTTCTTCAACCATAGAAAATGAATTGGCTGATGTGTACAAACATCAAAATTATAGCGAAATAAAACCATCAACAAACACTTCAAATATTAGATTTATTGATGCTGTATCTCAAGGCTTAAGGCAAAGTATGGAACGCTTTGATAAATTGATCTTGATGGGACAGGATATTGCAGAATATGGCGGTGCTTTTAAAATTACGGAAGGGTTTTTAGCACAATTCAGCGCTTCAAGAGTTCGAAATACGCCCATTTGTGAATCGACCATTATTGAATCGGCTTACGGACTTTCGATTAACGGTTATAAATCGGTCGTGGAATTACAATTTTCCGATTTTATCACTTCAGGATTTAATCCGGTCATTAATTTATTGGCAAAATCATTTTATCGCTGGAATCAGCCTGCGGATGTTGTTTTGCGCATGCCTTGCGGCGCAGGCGTAGGAGCAGGACCATTTCACAGCCAAACCAATGAGGCTTGGTTTACAAAAACACCCGGTCTTAAAGTGGTTTATCCAGCATTTCCTTACGATGCAAAAGGTTTGTTGGCGGCAGCAATCGAGGATAAAAATCCGGTATTGTTTTTTGAGCACAAAGCATTGTATCGGTCTGTTTACCAAGATGTCCCAACGGATTACTATACAATTCCGTTTGGAAAAGCATCTTTGCTGCACGAAGGAAAAGACTTGAGCATTATCACCTATGGCGCTGGCGTGCATTGGGCCTTAAACGAATTTAAGGAACACCCAATTTCAGCCGATATCATTGATTTAAGAACGCTTCAGCCATTAGATACAGAAGCCATTTATAAATCGGTTAAAAAAACCGGCAAGGCTTTAATTTTACATGAAGACACCTTGTTTGGTGGAATTGGAGCAGATATCGCAGCATTAATCACCGAAAATTGCTTCGGATTTTTGGATGCTCCAGTAAAACGTGTGGGAAGTTTAGAAATGCCAATACCGTTTGCCAAAAACTTAGAAGATTTATTTTTACCAAAAAACCGATTGCACGACAGTATTGTAGAATTGATAAAATACTGATCATTAAAAACCAAATCTGATTTTCATCATTTTATATATTGCTGTTAATTCATCATTTTACTGATAGTTAACCTTCATTTTAT
>JAVVEF010000108.1:0-9286 GCA_032251275.1 Lutibacter sp. | reverse complement strand
CCACTTCGGCGGCCTCCAACATTAAATAATGAAGGTCGGTATTTTTTATAAATGGTTTTAACAAGTCGCTTCCGGGTCCAAATAGTGCCAATTCCACATAATCAGCAGAATGGTCCATACTGATCCAGCCCACGGAATTGTGTTGTTTTTGGATTTGCGCAAAGGCTTCAAATGGTAAATGTTTTGGGTTGTATAATCCGTCTCCAGTTGCTTTTAAGTCGCTGTAATAGCCTAAAATTAATTTGGCTTCTTCATCAGTCGCCACAAATTTGTTGGCGTATTCAATGCGTTCTTTTACTTGGGATATGGAAGTTTCCTTTCCAAAACCATTTAAAATCCATTCGTTGGTGTGTTTATAGTTTTGTATGGTATCAAAATTTTCATTGGCATTTTTTCCATAAATAATTCCCGGATTTGCATTTCCGTGGTCCGATGTGATAATTACCAACGTTTCTTTGTCCTGTTCGGCAAAATCGATGGCAACTTTTATCGCTTCATCATGCGCCGCCTGATCGTAAATTAAGCCCGCAATATCGTTTCCGTGCGCCGCCCAATCCACTTTTCCTGCTTCTACCTGAAGCACAAAACCTTCAGGATGATTTTTCATCATTTCAATCGCTTTTTGGGTCATTTCACCCAAATTCGGAATTTTTTCTGTAAGTTCTTTGTTATTTTCCCGGTCTTTGGAATAGGGAAGTCCATCATTGAAAAAAACACCTAAAATTGGGTTTTCGCTATTGGCGGCAAGCATTTCATTTCTTGTTTTCACCACCTGATAGCCTTTAGCTTCAAATTCCTGATACATATCGCGCTTGTCTTTTCGGTGTTCGGCAGTGAAATAATTATTTCCGCCCCCCATCATCACGTCAAATCCTTGCCGTAAATATTCTTCGGCAATGAATTCCTGGTCATTTCGACTTTTACTGTTGATGCAAAATCCTGCCGGCGTTGCATGCGTAATTGGAACCGTGGTTACGCAGCCAGCCATTTTACCAGCTTTTTTAAACTTTTGCCAAATAGGCAAATGTGCTTCTCCGTTGGCACTAATATTTAAGGCGCCATTGTTTATTCTGATCCCGCCTCCCCAGGAAGAGCTTGCGGCCGCGGAATCGGTCACGATAGAATTTGCCGAAGCCATATCCATTAAGGCGCGATTCACGCGATTGTCTTTATACAATTGCAGCCAATTGCTTCCTTTTCCGGTTTTTCTTGAAAGGTAAATATCGGTCATATTTAAGGTTCCGGTACTCATCCCGTCGCTTACAATCACAATAATATTTTTGGCTTTTTTATTGCTTTTTATGTCATCAAAATCCAGTGTGGAAGCTGCAATATCAAAAGGATTTAACAGGGAAGTTCCAAGCGCGAAAAGCGAACCGTTTCTAAAAAATTTTCTTCTGTCCATATAGGGTTGAAATAAAATATTTGGCAAAGATAAATTATTAAAAAACAATTGATGTTACGCAGGTTTTAATAATTTGTTAATTACTTTGAAATATTTTAACGGATTTTCCTTTTATTTTTTTGATAATCTAAAAAAAAACCTACATTTAAATAATTGAAAATTCACACAATGATTCCGAAAAAATACCACCAAACTGTTTCTTTGCTAATTATAATCTTATCAATTTTTTATAGTTTTTACTCCTTAGCGCCTTCAGCTAAAATTGTAAAAACAACTTCATTAACGGAGTTTTCTGCCAATAAAGCATTGTTTCAACTTAAAGAAATTTCCAAAAAGCCGCATTTTACGGGTTCCCCTGAACACGAAGTCGTCGTAAATTATATTGCTGGCGAACTTAAAAAATTAGGCTTGCAGGTTGAAATTCAAGAACAATTTGCCGTAAACCAAAAATGGAGAGCCGCCGCAAAAACCAAAAATATTTTAGCGCGAATTAAAGGAAGCGGAAACGGAAAAGCGTTGTTGTTGCTTTCCCATTACGATTCCAATCCGCATTCTTCGCTTGGCGCAAGTGATGCCGGAAGCGGCGTAGTTGTTATTTTGGAAGGTGTTCGCGCTTATTTGGAGAAAAAGGAAATCCCGAAAAACGATATTATTATTTGCATTTCCGATGCCGAAGAATTGGGTTTGCTGGGCGCAAACGCCTTTGTGAACCATCATTCCTGGGCAAAGGAAGTTGGATTGGTGTTGAATTTTGAAGCGCGCGGAAGCGGCGGGCCAAGTTATATGCTGCTGGAAACTAACGGCGGAAATAAAAAATTAATTGAAGCTTTTCAGGAGGCGAAAACCGATTATCCAGTTGCCAATTCATTAATGTACAGCATTTACAAAATGTTGCCAAATGATACTGATTTAACGGTTTTTAGGGAAGGCGCAAATATTGACGGCTATAATTTTGCCTTTATTGATGACCATTTCGATTACCATACCGTTCAGGATTCTTATGAACGGATGGATTTGAATACGTTTAATCATCAGACTTCTTATTTGATGGCTACTTTAAATTATTTTGCTGATGCAGATCTAGAAAATTTAAAATCGGAGATGGATTATGTGTATTTTAATTTTCCTTACTTAGGCTTGGTGTTTTATCCTTTTTCCTGGGCAATTCCTATGTTTGTGGTTTGTGCCGCGTTGTTTTTTGTGGTTCTTTTTATAGGTGTATTAAAAAAGAAATTGACCGTAAAGGGATTTGTAAAAGGATTTTATCCGTTTATGGCTTCCTTGTTAACTTCCGTAGTATTGGCGTTTTTTGGCTGGAAATTACTGTTGAAAATACACCCGCAATACAACGATATTTTACACGGTTTTACCTACAACGGCTATTATTATATTGCCGCATTTGTGTCGCTCACATTGGCACTGTGTTTTTGGTTTTATAAAGGCTATTTTGCAAAAAGAAGCAAGCAGGATTTGTTGATTGCGCCCTTATTTTTCTGGCTGGTAATTAACGGATTTGTGGCGTTTTATTTGCCTGGAGCCGCATTTTTTATACTTCCGGTGGTCATTTTGCTGGCCATCCTTTTTATTGCGCAATTTTCTGTTTACAAAGTAAATACCTTGTTAATTTTTACACTGTTTACCATTCCGGTACTCATCATATTTGCGCCTTTGGTGAAAATGTTGCCGGTTGGGCTCGGACTTAAAATGTTGGTGGTTTCGGCGGCGTTTACCGTGTTGCTGTTCGGATTTATGGTGCCGGTTTTTCAGCAATATAAAAATCATAAGAAATTAAGTCTGGTATTTTTGCTGATAGGCTTGATGGCTCTAATTTCTGCTTCCGTTTTTTCATCGTACAGCGTTGACCGCAAAAAACCCAATAGTGTGTTATATGTTTTCGACAGCAATAAAAATGAAGCGTATTGGGCAAGCTACAATGTGGAAACGGATGATTTTACGAAACAATTTTTGGGTGAAAACCCAACGAAAGGAAGTTACGACGAAAACACAACGGCCAGCAAATACCGAACAAATATTCAACTGTACACAAAAACATCTATCAGAAATCTGCAAAAACCATTAATTTCAATAGTTTTAGATACCATTATTGGCACTGACAGAAAACTGGCATTGCGCATAAAATCGTTGAGAAATGCCAACAAAATTGAGTTGCTGGCGAAAGCGCCCGTTCAGTTTAAAACGTTTATGGTAAATAAAAATCCGTTGAAAAATGACAGTAACAGCAAGTATGTTTTTTCTGTTGAAAAGGGCACCATTATGAATTTTTACAAGACAGGCAAAGACGAAATTATTGAAATTGAATTTGTGGTTGATAAAAATCAATCATTGGACATTGACGTGCTGGAAGTCAAATATGATTTGTTCAGCAATCCGCAATTCAATATAACGCCAAGAACAGACATTATGATGCCTATGCCATTTGTGTTAAATGACGCCACCGTCATAAAAACCAATATGAAGTTTTAAGCATGAAAAAAGCAATTTTATTAATTTTTTTGATGACTTTGTTTTTTTTCTGCAAGAAAAAAGACAAAGAAGAAGCCATTGTTATTATTGATGAGACGGTTTATTTAAAACCGGAACTGAATGAAAAAAGCGCCAATTATTTGTACCATTTTGCCTTTGAATGCATCGATCAGGAATATCCAAATAATTTGGGGCAGGTTTTGGGTAATAAATCCTATCTGAAAGAACCATCCGAATTGCATCCAACATTTTACGGCTGTTTCGATTGGCATTCATCGGTTCACGGACATTGGACGTTGCTCAACATCATGAAGGAATTGCCCAATTTTGAGCACAATGAGGTCATTTTAAAAAAACTGAAAACCACCATTACCAAAGCAAATATTTTACAGGAAATTGACTATTTTGATGATGAGCACAATAAAAATTTTGAACGCACTTATGGCTGGGCCTGGTTGTTGAAAATTGCGGAAACCTTGCAGGATTGGGACAATCCGGAGGCCAAATTGATGTATGCAGATTTAAAACCTTTGGTGGAGCTCATTGAAAAAAAATACATGGAATTTTTGCCTAAATTAAACTATCCGATTCGGGTTGGCGAACATCCAAACACCGCTTTCGGATTGTCGCTGGCCTTGGATTACGCCAAAAAATATTCGCCGGAATTGGCGCTGATGATTACTGAAAAGGCAAAAACCTATTATATGAATGATCAGGGTTGTCCGGTTACATGGGAACCCGGCGGTTTCGATTTTTTGTCGCCTTGCTTGCAGGAAGCTTCATTGATGCTGAAAGTGTTGCCAAAAGAAGAATTTATTGTTTGGTTCGACGCTTTTTTACCAGATTTCAGGAAAAACCCTGCCAAGTATTTGGAAGTTGCCGAGGTTACGGACCGCTCCGACGGAAAACTGGCGCATTTAGATGGCTTGAATTTTAGCCGCGCCTGGTGTTTGTATGAAATTGAAAAGGCTTTGGATAACGATAAAATGCTCAATTTGGCAAACAAGCATTTTCAGTACAGCTTTGAAAAAATGGACTCCGGCGAATATGCTGGAGCTCATTGGCTGGCTTCTTTTGGCTTGTATGCGATCTTGAAAAGCAATTAGTTATTATAGAAAATGAGTGCCTAAAGTTTAGAGTGCCTAAAATGCCTAAAGTTAAGTGATACTCAAATTTATAGGTAATAAAGACATTTTATTTTTATCATTTATTAAAAAAAACAGCATAATTTACTAAAAAATTATGCTGTTTTTAGGTTAAATCTATATTGTTTTCAACTTTAAGTACTTTTTATTTTTTATTTATATTGCGTAATACGCAAAGTATTTGCCATTCCCCTTTCTTTAACGGGCATAGATGTGATGTTTATGGCAAAATCCCCTGCTTTTAAATAGCCTCTTTCGTGTGCCATTCTGTTGATATCTTCAATAGTCTCGTCGGTACTTACAAAACGGTCGTAAAACACGCCTTTTACACCCCATAACAAATTGAGCATCGCCAAAATCCTTCTGTTTGAAGAGAATACCAAAATATTCGATTTTGGCCTCCAGGAAGAAATATGGAATGCGGTATATCCTGTATCTGTTAAAGTTGTAATCACTTCCGCAGAAATGGTATCAGCAATTATTGCCGCCTGATGGCAAATTACTTTTGTGATATAACGCTCATTAACGCATTCCACAGCTTGGTTTGGAATGGTAATTAAAGGCGAATTTTCAACGCTCTCAATAATTCTTCGCATTTGTTGTATCACTTCCAATGGAAATTCACCTACTGATGTTTCACCTGATAACATCACGGCATCGGCACCATCCATAATTGAATTGGCCACATCGTTTACTTCGGCTCTTGTTGGCACCTGATTGGTGATCATCGTTTCCATCATTTGCGTGGCGATAATTACCGGAATATGCGCTTTTTTAGCTTTTAAAACCAATCTTTTTTGAATTAATGGAACTTCTTCCATCGGAACTTCAACACCCAAATCGCCGCGCGCAACCATTAAACAATCGCAATAAGGCGTTATTTTATCAATATTTGCAACGGCTTCCGGTTTTTCAATTTTTGCGATGATCGGAATTTTATGAGTAGAATTTGCCGCTATTAAATCTCGTAACTGAATTAAATCATCCGCAGTTCTTACAAATGAAAGTGCAATCCAGTCGGCCTCCATTTTAATGGCGAATAATGCGTCTTTAATATCTTTTTTGGTAAGTGCCGGCAAGGAGATTTTTGTGTTGGGCAAATTCACCCCTTTTTTGGAATTTAATTTTCCGCCGCGCAAAACTTTTGTGGTGACTAGCGAATCTCTGTCGGTTGCGGTCACTTCAAATAACAATTTACCGTCATCAACCAAAATATGCTCGCCAACCTGAACGTCTTTAGGGAATCTTTTGTAGGTCATAAACGCTTTTTCTTGCGTCCCTTCACACTTTACGGTGGTAAAAGTAAAGGTGTCGCCGATATTTAGAAATACGCCTTCACCCATAACGCCAACCCGTAATTTCGGTCCTTGTAAATCGGCTAAAACTGCCACGTGAAAACCACGACGCACATTAATTTCCCTGATTATTTTAATTTTTTCTTCTACATCGGCATAATCTGCATGTGAAAAATTAACCCGGAATACGTTTACGCCGGCTTCCATCATGTTTTCCATAATTTCTACTGAGTTGCAGGAAGGTCCTAATGTTGCTACAATTTTTGTTCGTTTTCTGTTGTTTGCCATAATTAAAATATGAGATTTTCTTTCGATTTTAAGGTTGTTGTTTCAATCGGGTATGAGGTTATTACTTGACTTATTTTATTTAGTTCGATGACCAAATTTTGAATAAAATCCTCTTTATTCACTCCTTCTATTTTTAGAAAAAAGTCCACTTTCTTTTTTTCTGGAATTAAATAAGAAGTTGTACTGTAATTTCCGCCGAATAATCCTTCTTTGTATTGGTTGTCAACAAGCGCAATATATTTGTTGTTGATTAAATAGTAATTAATAAAATTCAATTCGTCTTTATATTCAAACAACGGAAATTCGGCTGTTGAATTATGAAAATCCAAATTGTGTTTAAATCGTGTAAGCTTAATCTTTAAAAAGTTATTTAAAAGATAAGCCAATCTGTAATCTTCCTCCGTTGAATGAATGCCAATTAATGAATAATCATCTTCTAAATCAAACGTTAGTAGCTGCATAAAAAGAAGGATAATTTAGTTTGGCAAAAATACCATTGTTTAATTTCAGAAACTAATAATATTACGAAATCGTATTCGTAAAGCTATTAACCTATCGTAATTTCATTTTGAAAGGCATAATAAGCTCTTTTGGCTGCAACCTCTTCTGCTTTTTTCTTTGAAGTCGCCCTTCCTTTGGCAATGAGTTCGCCATTTAGAAATAGTTTTACGCTAAATTGTTTTATGGCGTCATTGCCTGAATCTTCATAAACTTCAAAAACCAAGTCTTTCTTTTTCTTTTGGCACCATTCAATAAATAAACTTTTATAACTGGTGATTTTACCTTCAAGTTTAAGGATGTCAACATAAGGCACAATGACTCTTTTGTTGATAAATTTTTCGCAGTAGGTGTAGCCTCTGTCCAAATAAATGGCGCCAATCAATGCTTCAAAGATATTTCCGTGTACATTTTCCCCAAAGTTTGAAAGAATGACATTGCTTCTGATAAAACGCAACAAATCCAAATCTTTTCCAAGTTCGTTAAGATGTTCCCGGCTTACAATTTTAGACCGCATTTGGGTTAAATAACCTTCATCGCCTGATGGAACTGCATGAAATAAATGCGCGGCAATTACGGCACTGAGGATGGCATCACCCAAAAATTCCAAACGTTCGTAATTTAACGGAAATCCGGTGCTTTTATCAAATTCCTTAATGGAGCGGTGCACGAATGCTTTTTGGTAAAAAGAGATATTTTTAGGCTTAAATCCTAATATTTTGCTTAAATCAATGTAAAAAACGTCCTCACTTTTTTTAGGACGGGAAGTGATTATTTTTCGAATGAAACCCATTCAGTAATGCTATTAATCAAGTTTTTTAAAGAGCACACAGGCATTGTGTCCTCCAAATCCAAAAGTGTTGCTCATGGCAACTTTTACATCGCGTTTTTGCGCTTTGTTAAACGTAAAGTTTAATTTACTGTCAATTTGGTCATCATCCGTAAAATGATTGATGGTAGGCGGCACAATTCCATATTTTATGGCTAAAATTGAAGCAATTGCCTCAACAGCACCGGCAGCACCCAATAAATGGCCAGTCATTGACTTGGTTGAATTGATGTTTATGGTATAAGCGTGTTCGCCAAAAACATCTAAAATTGCTTTTGTTTCCGCAATATCGCCAAGCGGTGTTGAAGTTCCGTGCATATTGATAGCATCAACATCTTCTGGTTTTAAACCCGCATCTCTTAAGCAGTTTTTCATCACATTGATGGCGCCCAATCCTTCCGGATGCGGTGCTGTGATGTGATAAGCATCGGCAGATAAGCCTCCGCCTGCAAGTTCAGCGTAAATTTTTGCGCCTCTTGCTTTTGCGTGTTCATATTCTTCTAAAATAAGTGCGCCCGCTCCTTCTCCAGAAACAAAACCATCTCGGTCTTTGTCAAATGGTCTTGACGCAGTTGACGGATCGTCATTTCTTGTTGAAAGCGCTTGTAAGGCATTAAAACCACCTATTCCGGCAATGGTAATTGTTGCTTCTGAACCGCCAGAAACCATCACGTCGGCATGGCCTAAACGAATGTAATTTAAGGCATCAATTATTGCGTTTGAAGAGGATGCGCAGGCAGATACCGTTGCAAAGTTTGGACCTCTAAACCCATATCTGATAGAAATTTGACCGGGTGCGATATCCGCAATCATCTTAGGAATAAAGAAAGGGTTGAATCTTGGAGTGCCATCGCCTTCGGCATAACTTAAAACTTCATTTTGAAAAGTTTCCAGTCCGCCGATTCCTGCGCCCCAAATAACGCCAACACGATCTTTATCAACTTTTTCTAAATCTAATTTTGAATCTACAATGGCTTCATCAGCAGCAACCATAGCGTACTGAGTGAATCGATCCATTTTACGGGCATCTTTTCTGTCTAAAAAATCCGTAACGTCAAAGTTTTTTAATTCGCAGGCAAAACGAGTTTTGAACTTGGTTGCATCGAAATGAGTTATTGGAGCCGCCCCGCTAACACCGTTAGCAAGCCCGTTCCAAAATTCATCAATATTATTGCCAATAGGCGTTAATGCACCAAGTCCAGTTACAACTACTCGTTTAATCTCCATATGTTAAATTACTTTTTTGCAGCCTCGATGTAGCTAATTGCTTGACCTACAGTGCCAATGTTTTCTGCTTGATCGTCTGGAATTTGAATGTCAAATTCTTTTTCGAATTCCATGA
>JAVVEF010000107.1:0-9594 GCA_032251275.1 Lutibacter sp. | reverse complement strand
TTCAGTTAGGCGATAAAGGAGGCTTCATCAACTTTACAGGTGATTTTGACGTTAGGCAAGACTATAGTCGAATGAAAGAATGGGAAGACAATGTATTTAATTTGTATAATACTGTTGAAAGGTTTGCCAATAATGATGGTTATGATTTGTCTAAGTTATTGGATGATGATGTTTCTGATGTTATTCAATATGGTAATACAGCCGGACTAAATCTAGATCCAAATGCTACAAAATCAGAATTAAGGGATATTTTAGAAGCTGACAATACCAATGCAGAATTGACTGCACGCGGATTGGAAAGAAGTGATTTTAATATGAGGGTTGGACAGTCTTCTTTAAGAGGTGGCCGTTTCTTTGCAAACTTTTCGCTTCCGTTAGATGAAAAAAACACCGAATTGTATGCTGTTGCGGGAATAAGTTCAAGAACAGGCAACTCTGCAGGTTTTTACAGATTGCCTAACCAAAGTAGAACATATACTCCTGCATACATTAATGGATTTTTACCTGAAATTAATTCAAATATTAAAGACAAGTCTTTTTCCATAGGGATAAAAGGCAAGATATCTGACTGGGAAGTAGATTTTAGCAACACTTGGGGGAAAAACGCTTTTATGTATACCATTGGAAATACTTTTAATGCTTCTATGCAAAAAGCTTCGCCAACAATTTTTGATGCGGGTGGATTTTCATTCGCACAAAATACCACAAATTTAGATATAAGTCAATTTTTTGAAGATACCATGAGTGGTTTAAATATTGCTTTTGGTGCTGAATATAGGTTGGAAAACTATGAAATTGTGGCTGGAGAACAAGCTTCTTATGCACAATATACTGCTGAAGGACAAGTAATAACATTGGCTTCACAAAGTCCTTCCAGAGATTTCTTTGGAGCAGCAAGACCTGGAGGTTCACAGGTTTTTCCGGGATTTAGTCCTGCAAATGAATTATCAAGGGAAAGAAGCAGTGTAGCAGGTTATTTTGATCTTGAAGCAGATATTTCTGAAAACTTTTTAGCAAGTTTTGCAACACGTTATGAAGATTATTCCGATTTTGGTTCTACTTTAAATTTTAAAGTGGCCACCAGAATTAAAGCAGGTGAAAATACCAATATTAGAGCTGCATTCAATACAGGTTTTAGAGCACCTTCTTTACACCAATTAAATTTCAACTCTACATCAACAATATTTGATCAAAATGGAGACCCACAAGAAGTCGGTACATTTGCAAATGATAGTAGAGCAGCACAGTTATTGGGTATTCCTCAATTAAAAGAGGAAACTTCTAATAGTGTAAGTGTAGGTTTCACTTCCAAATTACCAGAAGTGCATTTAACTTTTACTGTTGATGGCTATTTTGTGTCTATTGACGACAGGGTAGTTTACACTGGTCAATTTAAAGGACCTGGAACAGGAACAGAACTGGACAATTTGCTTTCACAGGCCAATGCATCTGCAGCTTCTTTTTTCGCAAATGCCATTGATACAGAATCAAAAGGTTTGGATGTGGTAATTACCCATGACGCGATGATAGGAACCAATGCGAAATTAAAATCTGATTTGTCAGCTACTTTCTCCGAAACAAAAAAAATTGGGGGCATAAAAGCTTCTGATGTATTGATTAATGCAGGCTTAGTGGGAACATATTTCCCTGAAGACAGCAGGGTTTATTTGGAAGAAGCGGTGCCAAGAACCAAAATTAATTTGTCAAATAGTTTAACTACAGACAAATTCAACGTATTCTTAAGAAACGTTTGGTTTGGTGAAGTTACAGAAGCAACCAAAACCATTGCCAACCAACAAGTTTTTGGCTCTAAATTGGTGACAGATTTATCTTTTGGCTATAAAGTATCTGGAAACACAACTGTTACTGTTGGTGCAAATAACTTATTCGATATTTACCCAGACAGAGCTGACGCTGCTTTTAACAACAGAAGTTCAGGCAGATTTGACTGGTCAAGAAGGGCGCAACAATTTGGACTTGGAGGCCGTTTCCTTTTTGCAAGATTGAATATTGTACTTAAATAAAAAATTATTTCTATAATTTAAAAAGCTTCCCGAAATAGGGAAGCTTTTTTTATAGCTTATATTTTAATAAAAAAAAGCATTATTCCAGAACTATTGCTTTTTTACCAATAATATGAAGTTCCGTAAATTCCTTTGAAATGACCAAGATATTACCTTTAAGGCTGGAAGCCAAATCAATTTTAACATTGTCCACTTCCACTTTTCTAATTTCAAATGGCAATCCGATCAAATTAATTTCAAAAGTTTCATAAGGTGTAATAAATTTCCCTGATTTAAATTGTTGGATAGTTAAGGAATCTTCCTTGCCTAAAAGATTAAAATTTCTTAAGCTGAACCTTCCCTTTTTATAATCAAATCCATCTTGTGCATCTTCATAAACCTGAGATTTTTCTTTTCCCAATTTAAAAAACACATCCAAATGAAGTTCGGTTATTTCCTTTTCTCCAACATATTGCTGAATAGGATATTTTGGGATGATGGCGCCTTCCTTCACAAAAATTGGCATACTGTCCAAATCAGCATCAACCCAAATTTCATTTCCGCCTTTCACCAATGTATTGTCCCAGAAACTATACCAATTCCCTTCCGGTACATACATTCTTCTTCCTTTGGCATTTGGTTCTGTAATTGGACAAGCCAATATTTTTTCGCCAAAAACAAATTCGTCATTTCTGTAATGCGTTTGAATATCAGCCTGATCATATAAAACCAACGATTTCAGAATTGGAATACCTTCTGTGGCATAACGCCAAAATGCCGTATATAAATAAGGCAATAGTTGATACCTGATTTCGATGAATTTTCTGACAATATCAGTAATATTATCTCCAAAAGCCCAAGGCTCCTGGTCGCCATGGTCGCCCGATGAATGCGTTCTGCAAAATGGATGAAAAATCCCCAGCTGAATCCATCGCGCATAAAGTTCGCCGTTTGGTTGTTCTGCAAATCCACCAATATCTGATCCAACAAAGGAAAATCCTGACATACACATGCGTTGCGCCTGCAAATTTGCGATGGTTAAATGTTCCCATGATGCCACATTATCACCTGTCCAGGTTGATGAGTAACGTTGTGTACCCGAATAAGCGGCTCTGGTAATCACAAAAGGACGTTTTGGATAAGAGAATTTCTTCAGTCCCTGATATGTGGCTCTTGCCATTTGCATTCCATAAATATTGTGCGCTTTTCTGTGGCTGCATTCATTTCCGTCGTAGTCGTGCCTTACATCATCCGGAAATGTTTTTCCCGGAACATCCATAATTGCAGGTTCGTTCATATCATTCCACACACCTTTTACGCCAATTTCTTCAATCAATTCTTTAAATAATCCAGACCACCATTCGCGGACTTCAGGTTTGGTAAAATCGGGAAAATAGCATTCTCCAGGCCAAACTTTTCCTTTCATATACGGACCATCGGCACGTTTACAAAAATAATCCTTGTCAAGTCCTTCTTTAAAAACGCCGTATTCATTGTCGATTTTAATTCCCGGGTCAATAATAACCACGGTTTTAAAACCAATATCGGCCAATTCTTTCACAATTCTCTTCGGATTGGGAAAATATTCCTTGTTCCAGGTAAAACATCTAAATCCTTCCATATAATCAATGTCCAAATAAATGGCATCACAAGGAATTCTAAGTTCCCTAAATTTATTGGTGACTTCTTTTACGTTTGATTCCGGATAATAACTCCATTTACATTGGTGATAACCCAATGCCCAAAGTGGCGGTAATTCGTGCGGTTTCCCAGTTAAATCAGTATAATTAGACACCACTTCGCCCATTTCTGGTCCATAGATAAAATAATAATTCATTTCGCCACCTTGTGCCCAAAAACTGGTAACATTTCTGCGTTCCTGACAAAAATCGAAATAAGCACGAAAAGTATTGTCGAAAAATATGCCGTAGGCTTTTCCGTGATGAAGTCCGGTATAAAAAGGAATTGCTTTATAAATTGGATCGGTATCTTTACCAAAAGCGTAGGAATCTGTTACCCAATTTTCAAAACGCTTGCTTTTTAAATTTAAAGGAACCGGTTTATCTCCTAAACCGTAATAACTTTCCTTCTCTTGCGAATTTTTGGACATTTTTACGATATTCCCTCCAAATTCATAACTTTCTTCCCAATGAAATCCAAGTTCATCTTCTGAAATAAGCATATTGTCCTTTGCGTCAAAAATTGATTTTCTCATATCCTCTTTTGAAATATGACAAATTAATTTTGAAGTTGTGATTATATAATTGTTGTCGTCTTCGGTGACTTCAAGATGGTTAAAGCCCCTGCTCGCATAGCGGGTTATGGCATAGGAAAAATCATTCTCGAAAATTGAAGTTGTTGTATAACGAAATCTCAACACACTGTCTCTCTGAATGGTAAGCTGTAAAACAACATTGTTTTCACTTGTAAAATAAAGCGTATCAACGTCTTTTTTATAGGATATTATTTTTGAAGGAAACTGATTTCCTTTTAATTCTAGTTCTGTATTTATAATCATAAATTAAATTATTTGATCAAAGTGCAAACCTACTAAAATAAATAATTTAATAAATATTATTCTTATTAAAAATATTACCGCTTTATTAACATAAATGTAAAATTAATGCAATTAAGCGGCATTAAATTTAACAGAATTTTAAAATTGAGACACCAAGTGGCGGTAAAACAAGAATTGCCGAATATTCATCAACTTTCTTTGGTTGTTTTTTGATCGTAATTTTTTCAGCATTTACAAAACCACTTCCTCCATATTTCTCTTGATTGCTACTGAATACTTCCAGCAATTTTCCTTTTCTGGGAACGCGAATTTTATAATTCTCTAATGTTTGCGGCGAAAAATTGCAGACTATCAACACGTCATCTTTAGGATTATTGCCTTTTCTTAAATAAGAAATCACTGAGTTTTCGGAATCATCATAACTTACCCATTCAAAACCTTCATGACTGAAGCCTTTCTCAAATAAAGCAGGCGTGGATTTATAAAACAGGTTTAAATCCTTAAAATAAAGTTGCGTGTTTTTGTGTGGAGGAAACTCCAATAAATTCCAATCCAAACTTTTTTGAAAATTCCATTCTTCATAATGTCCAAATTCACTTCCCATAAACAGCAACTTTGTACCGGGATGCGTAAACATATAGCCATACAACAAACGGAGATTTGCAAATCGTTGCCATTCATCGCCAGGCATACGTCCCAAAATGGTTTTTTTGCCGTGCACTACTTCATCATGCGACAACGGCAACATAAAATTCTCAGTAAAAGCGTAGGTTAAACTAAAGGTAATTTCATTTTGATGGTATCTTCTGTATATAGTATCTTTAGAAAAATAGTCTAAAGTATCGTGCATCCAACCCATCATCCATTTCATTCCAAAGCCCAATCCGCCCATAAAAGTTGGTTTGGAAACCATAGGAAAAGCGGTGGATTCTTCCGCAATAGTTTGCACATCGGGAAACGACTTATACACTTCTTCATTCAATTCCTTCAAAAACAACACCGCGTCCAAATTTTCATTTCCTCCATAAATATTTGGCTCCCATTCACCTTCTTCACGCGAATAATCGAGAAATAACATAGAAGCTACGGCGTCTACGCGCAATCCGTCTGCGTGATATTGTTCCAGCCAAAAAATAGCATTGCTGATTAAAAAGGAACGAACTTCATTTCTTCCGTAGTTAAAAATAAGGCTTTTCCAATCCTGATGATAGCCTTTTCTTTTATCTGGATGTTCGTACAAATTTGAACCGTCAAAATAACCAAGTCCGTGCGCATCTTCTGGAAAATGCGAAGGCACCCAATCCAAAATAATTCCAATGTCGTTTTGATGCAATTTATCAACCAAATATTTCAATTCTTCCGGATAACCAAAACGAGAAGTTGGCGCAAAATAACCTGTAACTTGATATCCCCAAGATGGATCGTAAGGATATTCCATAATCGGCATAAATTCTACGTGGGTAAAATTCATTTCTTTCACATAAGTCACCAATTCATCTGCCAATTCAAAGTAAGATAATGATCTGTTTTCCTTGCCTTTTTTTCTCCATGAACCCAAATGCACTTCATAAACCGAATAAGGAGCATCCAACGCATTGTTTTTTTTGCGTGTATGCATCCAGCTTTTATCTTCCCATTTGTATTTGTCTTCCCAAACTATTGAAGCCGTTTTAGGAGGATGTTCGCACCTTCTCGCATAAGGATCTGCTTTTTCAGAAATATAATTATTATTGTTTGAATGAATTTTATATTTGTATAAATTTCCTTTTCCTACAGCAGGAATAAATCCTTCCCAAATCCCAGAAGAATCCCAGCGAACATTTAAGTTAAATTCTCCGTCAACCCAATGATTAAAATCTCCAATAACCGATACTTGCTTTGCACTGGGTGCCCAAACAGCAAAATAAGTGCCCTCAACGCCGTTTACCGTGGTAATATGGGAACCGAATTTTTCGTATAACCGATAATGCTTTCCGCTTTTAAATAAACTGATGTCAAAATCTGTAAAAAGACTGTGTGTAATTACATTCGTCATAAATTATATACTAAAACCATTTGGAATTAAGGCGCCTTTTTTAACGACAACAATACCATCTCTTACAACATAAGTAGCCGTTTCTGTATCTTTAAGATGTTTTCCTCCATTAATTCTCACATCATTTCCAATACAGCAATTTTTATCCAAAATTGCATTTTTTATGAAGCAGCGTTTGCCAATTCCCATGGAAACTATATTTTCGTCCACAATATGTTCAAGCGGCTGATAATAATCGGATCCCATCATATAGGTATTGATAATGGTAGATTCTGTGTCAATTCTTGAACGAACCCCGATTACAGAATGTTCAATTTTTCCTGCATTTATGATACAACCATCAGCAATCACGGTTTTATCCAAAACGGTTCCCGAAATTTTTGTGGTAGGCAACATCCTTGCATGCGTATAAATACGCTTTTTTGTACTGTACAAATCAAACTTCGGGAAATCATCCGTCAACCCTAAATTGGCTTCAAAAAACGAATCTATATTTCCAATATCCGTCCAGTATCCTTCATATTGAAAGCTCGCAACCTTATGTTTATTAATGGCTTGCGGAATAATTTCTTTACCAAAATCATTGGTGTCAGGATTGCTCATTAATTCTACCAGCAAGTCCTTGTTAAAAATATAAATACCCATAGAAGCCAAATAGCTACGGCCTTCTTTTTTCATTTCATCACTTACTTCTGAAGTCCAATCTGGTAACAATTCATTGGCTGGTTTTTCAATAAATGAGGTTATTTCATCTTTATCATTTGTTTTTAAAATCCCGAACGAAGTGGCGTCTTTTGCGTTCACAGGAATTGTAGCAATAGAAATCGCCGCTTTCATTTTGATGTGTTTTTCAACCATTTCTTCAAAATCCATTTGATACAATTGATCACCCGATAAAATCAGGGCATAATCAAAATCATGGTTTAAAAAATGGTGCATACTTTGCCTTACCGCATCTGCCGTTCCTTGAAACCACGTGCTGTTTCCGGGTGTTTGTTCAGCTGCCAAAACATCAACAAAAGCTGAACTGAAAAAACTAAAATGATACGTATTTTTAATATGTCTGTTTAATGAGGCTGAATTAAATTGGGTAAGCACAAACATGCGCTTGATGTCTGAATTGATGCAATTTGAAATTGGGATATCAACCAGCCTGTATTTACCGGCAATTGGCACTGCAGGTTTTGAACGTGTTTCTGTTAACGGGTGTAATCTGGATCCCTGGCCTCCACCTAAAATAATTCCTAAAACTTTTTTTCCTACCATAACTTACTGATTTAATGATTTGTATAAATTTATATATGCCAATGCAGATACATCCCAAGAATGGTTGATGCCCATTATTTTTTTTCTGATTTTCTGATATTTGCCTTGATTTTTAAACAATTTCACTCCTCTTTCAATCGCTTCTGCGATTTCTGAAACCGTAACTTCTTCATGACAAATGCCAAATCCGTCCTTTTCTGAAATGTCAACAACTGTATCTTTTAAACCGCCAATACTTCTTACAATTGGTATGGATCCATAACGCAACGCGTACATTTGGTTCAATCCGCAAGGTTCAACCCTCGAAGGCATCAATATAAAATCAGCTCCCGCATAAACAATATGCGCCAATTTTTCGTCATATCCAATAAATGCATTATAAGAACCGACAAAATTTTTTTTCAGCGCAATCAATTCTGCTTCCACAGCTTCATTGCCTGAACCAAGTAAAAATATGGAAATATTGCCTTTTTGAAGGACTTTTTCAAAGGTTTCCGGAAATAAATCGGCCCCTTTTTCACCAACCAATCGCCCAATAAATGCAAACAGTGGTTTCTCAAAATCCAAATTATACTGACTGCAAAGCCATTTTTTATTGACTTCCCTTCCAACTTCTACAGTATTTATATCGTAATTTTCTACCAGATAAGCATCCGTTGCCGGATTCCAAACTTCCCAATCTATCCCGTTTAAAATTCCCGTGCATTTTGCGCTTTCATAACTTAATAAACTTTCCAAACCATTGGCAGCTTTCTTCAATTCTTCCATATAACTTGGGGAAACCGTGGTCACTTTCCAAGCGCATTTTATGGCAGACGCCAGCGGATTGATGCTGCCATCCCAATCCAACAAACCAACATTGTTAAAATTAAATTCGGGAATCAAGCCCACTTTCTCATGCGAAAACCAACCCTGATATTGCGCATTGTGAATGGTAAGCACTGTTGGGATATTTTTTAAAGCCTCATAATCGTTGCTTTGCGTCATCATAAAAGAAATCAATCCGGTATGATGATCGTGGCAATGTACTGTTGTTGATTTTTCGTCCCAAGTAAGCATCCAATTCAAGGCTGCAATCTGAAATGCCAAAAACCTTTCGGTATCATCAAATGAATACACAAAATCCGTAAACAACAATTCAGGAACATCCACCAAATAAAGATTAAAACCTATGTTATTATTGTTTAATGTTTTAATTTGATAGGAATATTCTTGTTTCCCCAAATTTAATTTTGAAGTAAATATTACCGAAAATTCATTGTTTTTAGTGAATTTATTGTCATAAAAAGGCATAATGACTTCCGAAGCGAAACCCGCATCATTTTGATATTTTGGAAGCGCTCCCACCACATCGGCCAAACCGCCAACTTTTGCAACGGGATAACATTCTGCACTTATATGTGTTATTTTCATTATTGATACTTTATTTTAATACTTTTTTGTTCAATTAATTCAAAAAATGCTTTAAAATTGGGCGTTCCCGCTAAAAAAGCGGTCGGGCTTTTCATTGCAATCCGTCATTGCGAGCGGAGCGTGGCAATCTGTTGAACAAATTTCTTCACTAACTCGCAATGCCGGGATTTTCATTGCAATCCCTAACGCACATGAAACAAAACCACAAATTGATTGCCATATTCAACTAAAAAAATGCTGGTAATCCTTGGATTTATTCATAAATATGAAATTTGAAATTACAAAAAAATCTTTAATAAGTAAAGTTTTTGAAATATATATTTTTTTAAAATAGCCATAATTAAAAAAGAGGAAAATTT
>JAVVEF010000106.1:0-9658 GCA_032251275.1 Lutibacter sp. | reverse complement strand
TAAGTTATAAGTTTTTCTAAATATCAATGCCTAAATTATATCAACAGAATTTGACATAATTTAGGCATTTTTAAAATTTTACTTTCACCTTTGAGGTTTCGCCTTTAACCTTTTTACTCCACACTAATTTTCTTAAGCGTCTTACCAGTTTTTGTATTTATTTGCACCAAATAAACGCCTGTTGCGGTGCTTAGTGGCAAAGAAATGGTTCTTACGTTAAAATTGGAATTCCAGGTTTTAATTGTTTGCCCCAATGAATTTATTAAAGCCACATTCACTATTTCCTCGGTGCTGTTGTTTTTTATTTGCAGTTCACCCAATGCTTTGTTCATAAATACGTGAATGCCTTCGATGATGGGTTGCGTTGCTGCAGGAATCAAAACTTCAGCATTCACGTCATCCGCCACCAATTTTTGTGTTTTAAAGGTCAATGCAAATCTGTCTGCATATTTCCCTGCCATTAACTCAATTTCAAAAGGAGCTTTAGAAATATTATGCATTTTTCCAGTAGTGAAGTCCTTAATAAAAATTTCAGTATCCACAGGAATGTTCTCGGCTTTATCAATGCTTATTTTGATTATTCCCGCAGTGGCGACCTTAACTTCAAGCGGCAATATTCTTTCATCATTTAACGTTGGAACCGCCTGAATAATAAAATTTATGTTATTGGTTCTCCAAGCAATATCTTCTGCAAAAGATTCATTATTAATTGCATCATATCCTATATCAACACCATCAGTGGTGTTTTCAACAAAGCCAACTAAAATTTGACGATGAAAACCTTTTGGAGAACTGTATTTTAAATATATTTTTGGAAAGGCATCTTCATCTTCAGTTTCCTTGTTTGATTGGGAATATTTGGCACTTTTCATAAATTGAGAAACGGAAGGTTCTTCTTTTTTAAATAGACGTTGACTGTTTTTAAACTGAATATTCTCCGTTCCAACAATACCTGAAACAGCGGTAACAAAAAATCCTTGCGCCACAGGTATAAAGCGTGGAGGAATTTTTATTGATTGATTCCCAGTATTGTTAATAAGTGCGTCGGTTGCCATTGCTTTTATCTCACCTGTTAAATTGACAATCCCATAACCTCCTTCATACGATTTTAATAAATGGTTGCCACCACCAAAATGATCCCAGAAATATAAATTGCCATCAATAACATTAACAGTTCTTGAACCGCTTGGGGCAGCAATATTATCCCGTATAAATTCTTTTGCGTCTAACGCGGATGGATAAGGATTTCCAATTAAGTAATCATTATTCGCGCTTATAGTTAAATTGATGTCGCCATTATTTGGTATTCCCACAAACGTATAATTTTGTTCAGGTAAATTGGTGTTAGAGCCTTTCATGGTGAAACCTTCTCCGGCGTTTAAATTTCCATCCTTACCTGCGCGAGTCCAACCGCTATAGCCATTTCCCAAATTTGCATATTTATACATCCAATAAGTACTGAGTTTAATGGCTTCTCCAGCTAAAGGAGCGGCTCCATCGGCAAAAATATAAGGAGCGCCAAAATCTATTAAATTAAGCTCATTGATCACAGTAGGAACGGTACCGTCTCTTAAAACCCCCGCAATGGTATAGGTAGTTCCAGTTACATTAACTGGAGATCCCCAATAATTGTACTTAAAATTATCTGAAGTTCCTTGTTGGTCTATTTCTATAGTGCCTATGCTTGCTGGATCAAAAGTACTTACAGCTCCTTGCACCAACTGGGACTCATTATTTAAATCTATGTTTCCGTTTAGGGTTAAATTGCCTGAAACGTTTAAAGCATTGTTCTCTATAATTAATGTGGTGCCGCTTTCAAATACAATGTTTTTAGCATATCCTTCAGGATACGTAGGGTCAATAAATGTAGTTAATATAGGATATTTGCCGCCTGTTGGAATTGTTGGGATTAAAACATCGGTGCTTATAGTGGGAACCGTGCCACAACTCCAGTTTGCGTCCGTATTCCAATCTGTGCTTACCGAGCCTGTCCAAACATTATTGGCAGGTTGCGGATTAATAACCACATTTGATGAAGGTGTTGAAGTGCATCCATTAGAATTTGTAACAGTAAAGTTAAAAGTTCCTGCCGCAAGTCCTGAAATTGTTTTGCTTGTTGTATTTCCTGTAATTGCTCCGGGATTAATTGTCCAAGTTCCTGTCGCTGGCAATCCATTTAAAACAACACTTCCTGTTGAAGTTGCGCAAGTTGGTTGGGTAATTGTTCCTAGGGTTGGGGCGGCTGGTAGTGGATTAACAGTTACTGTTTTAGTTTCTATATTTGTAAAAGAAGCACTTCCGAGGATTGTTTTCACCTGAAAAGTAACCAGATAATCACCAGTTAGTGTTGGGGTAAATGAAGTCCCAATTGTATTCGCAAAAGTCGAAGCTAGATTGCCGGTATTATTCGGTATAGATACTATATCGTTATTAGGATCTTTAACAACCCATTCATAACTAACTGGATTACTTGTATTCACGGCACCGCTATATTTCCCCACCAGAGTTACTATTTGTGAATTACAAATTGTAGTTGGGTTGCCAATTGGAGATGTAATAATTGCATTTATAGTACCTCCTGCTGACACTATGTCAGAAAAGGTAAAAATATCTTCATTTCCTGTTCCTTTACAAACCGCGTATTTTTGTAAGCCTATAAATATTTCATCATTATGATTACAATCTCCCACTATATTACCGCCATCTAATATTTCTACGAAAGAGCTTTTGTCTAAAACTAATCTAATTTTAACCCCATCAAAATTTAGTATAGAATTTGTGCCTGAAATAGTAAGTGATATTGAATTCAATGTTACAATAAATAGATTTGAATTAGGAGCTACTAAATTTAAATTACCATTAACAATAACAGAACCCATTGAAGCGGTAACCAAGTTTGTTAAAATTGATATGGTATGTCCTGTTTGAATTGTTACCGTATAAGTTCCTGCATTTTGACCTGGATATGTAGTTGCATTAATCCATGCACTGCCATTATAAATTTGCCAAGAGCCAGGAACTTCCCAATCTGAAGGTCCTGGCCCTTTTGATCGAAAATCTCCATTGGTTTGTGAAAAAGCAGTAACTGAAAATAATAAGAAAAGTATGGATACTATATTTTTAAGAACGGGGTAATTTTTGGCCATATTTAAGTAACGTTGGGTTACCCAAAAATACTTTTTTAGGGAGTATTTTGTTCCTTCAAAGAAGCCTAATTAACTATTGGTGAGTTTTTGAAAACAAATGGTTTATTAATGGCTTTAATCGGCTAATTTTTATGCCAATTAATCGCTATTTTTTTGATTATTTTTCCGTTTTAAGTATAGGCATGCAGCAAATAAACAGCTGAAAACAAGAAAAGTGGATTAAAAATAATTAACTTCTTATTATCCCAAGCAAAGCGCGTTTGAATGGCTCTGGGAAAAATGTTAAAATTTTTTAAAAACCTCGTTTTAACAAGCTTTGACCTGTCGCTACTTTTACTCCACAATTACCTTTTGAACCATCGGCCCGTTTTGCGTATTTATTTGAACAATGTAAGCGCCTGCGGAAACATTTAACGGTAAATAAATAACAGATTCATTAATTTTTGCATTCCAAACATTAACTAATTGCCCCAAATAATTGTATAAATTAATGACTTCAATTTTGGCTTCAACAGGTTTGGTAATTTGCAGCTCAGAGGTTGTGTTGTTCATATAAATTAGGAAATCTCCAGCCGCAATCAATGCATCGGTATTGCTTTTTTGATGATTTTCATCGTCGTCATCATCATCTTTGTCTTTTCCTTTACCCTTAGCTTTTTTAAACGTTACTGAAAATCGGTTAAGATATTCGCCGGGTTCTAAGGCAATTTCAAAAGGATTATTACTGATTTCATAAGAGATTCCGGTTAATTTATCAAGTATAAAAATCGTCACATTTTTATCCAAATTTTCAGTATTATCAATTTTGATGCTTGCAATTCCCGCTTTAAAAATCTTCAATCCTAAAGGCAATTCCTGCTTTTTATCAAAATTATTGACCCCTTGAATCACAAATTTGCTTCCGTCAAAAGTCCAGAACATATCCTCTTTACCAATATCTGCGATAGGCGCATCATAGCCCAAATCGAAATGGTTTGAGGCATTTTCGTCAACACCAACCAATAACGGACGGCGATAACCTAGCGGAGAATCAAATATCAATCTAATTTTTGACCTGGTATCGGCAGTTGTTTCTTGCGATTCCTGCGTTTTCGAATTTTTAGATGCTGCTGTTTTCATAAATAAAGATCCATCGTTTGTTCCAGTAAAACCTTCACGTTTAAAAACCCGCTGACTGTTTTTGAAATTTAAATTTCCTCCAGTAATTGTTGTATTTGTTGTACCTAAAAGAGGATCTAAAATCGCCTCCACAAAGAATCCTTGTCCAACAGGTATATAGCGTTCAGGCACTTTTGTGCCTAATTTACCAGTATTTGCAGCTAATGGAACATTTGCTATACCAATAACACCACCCATTAAGTTATAAGTTGCATAACCTCCTTCATATTCTGCCAATAAATGATTGTTGGATAAAGCAAAATGATCCCAAAAATATAAAGCACCATTAAAAACATTTACGTTATTTCGCCCTGCTTTACCATTAATGGTTTCCTTAATGTTATCTTTAATAAATTCATCTGCATCCAACGCCGAAGGATAAGGATTTCCTATCAAATAAATTTGGCCGGGAGTTAAAAGTGTTGTTTGAATATCCCCTGAATTTGGTTTTCCGACGAAAACATAATTTTGCAATGCATTTATTGTAGCAGCACCACCGGTACCTTTCATGGTAAATCCGTCTCCCGCTCTAATATTACCCCAATACCCAACGTTAGTCCACTGATAATAATTTGCCCAAGGGTCAGCACTTACGGTTGCCTTGTAGGTCCAAATCCATCTGCTGGTTATTTTTATTGGACTTGAGAGCGCTCCATCAGCCGAAAAAGCCCCATCAACAAAATTAATATTTAATGGAGTAGCCGGATTTGTGCCATCCTTTAAAACATTAGGAAGTTTATATGGTGCATTATTTGCTGCACCTTGAAGTGTGACCGGAGATGACCAATAATTATAACTGAAACTGTTTTTTTGGCCTTGCTGGTCGCGTTCTATATAACCAATGCTAGTTTCTTCAAAAATACTTTCACTAAATTGGGTAGTTGTAAAGTTATCGTCAACATCATAATATCCATATCTTTTCTGCACCAATTGTGATTCTCCTTGTAAATCAATACCACCATTCAATTTTAGATAATGCGTAATCCATAAGCCTTGACCCGTTCCCGTTCCCGAATTATTTAAAGGATCCATCGAAGTAACGCCATCCATTGTTAATTTTCCAGATTCCGAAATTAAACCTAACAAGATTATATCTCTATTTGCTATTATATTATGTGAAGTTTTAACAATATTCCAATCTATTGGCGTTTTATAGGTTGTTAAATGACTTGGGTCTAAATCATTGATGTCTTTTCCAAGACCAGCAGCATTTGGAATGCTCCAAACAGGTTCTGTCCAAGTTAAAGGATCATCCCAAGAACCTGAGCCTCCTGCTTTAGTGGTATAAGGTAATGGCGCCGTTAATGGTTGTGGCGTGAATATATTTCTTAATCGGCCTGTGATTGCGCCTGCAGCTGGCACTATATGGCCACATTGCGTGTTCATTTGATAATACCCTGCTAAATTGGACCAAGACAATCCATTAATTACAATAGGAACAACTTCACCAATAACGTCATCAGTCCCACTTTTTATAATTTTTTGATTCATCATTTGGTGTAATTGCTCCGGTGTTAAAACTTTATTCCAAATGCGTAATTCCTGCATATATCCATTAAAATAATTGACTGGAGTACTGCCAGATTTATTAGCACCAAGAATACAATTATTGGTATTAATGGCAGGTGTTGCACCTCCTGCTTTGCTGATTAAAATACCGTCAATATATAAATTATACAAACTTCCGGTGTGCGTAACAGCAATATGGTACCACCTATTTGTTGTAATTGGATAAGGTGAAACAATTGATTCTGTAGCATTCCAATTAAATGAAATTTTGTCTCCATTTAATTTCAAATCATATCCTGTAGCCGGTTTATTGGCATCCCGTTTAGAAAAAATCGTTCGTGTACCTGACACTGATTCGGGTTTAACCCAAACTTCCAAACTAAAATCCCCATTTAAGTTATAATTATTATTAAAATCGACATAATCATCAACGCCATCAAAATTAACTTCAGTACAATCAGTAATTGTTACCGTTATATCGCTTGAACATCCATTAACAGTCCAAGTTAAGGTATAGATTCCTGCTCCTCCGGTAAAGGTTGCGTCAGGATCATTTGGATCAGAAAAAAATACAGGTTCGCAAGAGATTGTAGGCCCTTGTCTTACCCAGGACCATTCTCCAGGGTCTTCAGTTCCGGGATCGTCACATGCTGTACAACCGGGCGGTGCAATATACGCTCCTTTAGCAGCATTGGCATTCGCCGAAATAAAGTTGTCATAGGCATTTAACTGCACCGTGTTTTGACCACATTCGGCAGGCGTAAACTCAATGTTTTTACCGGCATAAGAATTGGACACGGAAATATTAATTAAAACGGTACCCTCTTCACTGTACGTTCGGCAACCATTAATTAACGCCGTACCTCCATATTCATGAACCCCGGGAGTATCCGCTATAAAACCAAACGCCACATCTGTTTGTCCAACTATAATTGGCGGTACATCAGGATCTCCAATACCATTTGTCAACTCCAATTCAGTATTAACAAAAACCTCTTTATTAACAAAAATATTATCCATTGCCCATACACTTTGATCACTAGTTCCAGTAAATGACCATCTAATTCGAACATTACTTTGGCCTAAGTAAGCCGCAAGAGAAATGGATGTATTGTCTGTATCAAAATTATAATGAGTGGCATCTGAACCAACATATGATTCGGCAGTTCCGGCAGTATACCAATTTATATCAGGACTTCCAACAACATGCATTTCTCTTAATGGCGCATATGTTACTCCACCATCAATTGATATTTCAATATTTGCATAATCATTGGTTGAAAAATAATAAGCTTGATCAAAATCTAGACTTGCTGATAACGCATTTGATAAATCCATAATTGGACTTTCCAAAGTTGTTGGTTTTTTCCCCTTGTATTGACTAGAACCATAATCTCCATAAGCTATACTAAACTTACCTTCTTGACTATCATAAATAATACCTCCAAAAGGATGATCATTTGTTGCAGACCAATTTCTAGGCTTCGTTGCATTTCCGCCAGCAGTAAATCCACCTGGGTTGTCATCAACAAGCCAAGAATCAGGATCTTGGGTATTTAGTTGCCCTTGATTAAAATCTCCTGATGAATTAGGTATTGTTTCTTGCGTAGCTATATAAGTACTTATTGCAACAAGATTTACAGATTCTCCTAAACAATATTTATCATCGGGATCCAAACTTTCAACAGTTGGAGCTGATCCAGCGGGGAGCGCTCTAATATAAAAATTATTGGAATACTCGGTGCAAGTTCCCACTTGAACCAACACTCTATAATAGGTAGATACCAATGCGCTTACTCCAAATGATGCGATATAATTATCTTTGGTATTGGTATTTGGAATCACTTCCCAAACACTTTGATTCACTGCAAATTTTTCCCACTGAATAATAGTTCCTATTTCACCTGCCAAATTCAGTGCTATAGAAATTGCGTTTTCACATGAAGAAATATCAATTTGATCTGAAAAAACTGAAGATTCAAAAGTCCCTGTTATAGTTCCTCCATTAATATTAGGCGGAATAAGCGTAATATCTTGTGTTTGTAGCGATTTATTGCCTTTGCTATCAATAAATTCCCATTCAATAGTATTGGTTCCATAAAAAGAAAACGGAAATACGAAACCCGGACTTAATGTTCCAAGAATTTCACCATCACATTGATCTATAGCTTTTGGAATTGTTAATTCTGAAATACTTAAAATTTGACAGCCAGTAATGATTTGAGTTGGTAATGTTGCAATAACTGGCTCAGGAGCAACATCATTAATGAAAACTTTTTGTTCAACTGGTGCAGTGGAATTTCCTAAAGCATCTTTAAAAGTCCAAAAAATTGACCCCGAGGCATCAAATCTTAAATCGGTAGTGCTTGTTGTAACCGTAACAATACCGCCACAATTATCGGTGGTTGTAGGCACTGGGACAGTAAGAGAACAGCTGCTAATTAAGTCTGGTAAAACAGGTGTTGTTGGTGCTTGGGTGTCTTTTACCGTTACGGTAAAACTACAAACGCTACTTAAACCCGCTGTATCTGTAACTGTCCACTTAATTATTGTTCCATTTGGTATTTGTGCTCCTGCCAAAGATGAACTTGCATTAAAGTCATTGGTTACCGAGGCAACTCCACAATTGTCACCACTCACTGTTGGATTAAATTCTGTTCCAATTACTGTGTAATAACATTTTCCTAAATCTGCTGACTTTATCTTATTTTCAACGCAACTTATCGCTGGTGCTTGGGTGTCATTTACCGTTACGGTAAAACTACAACTGCCAATAATTGCGCCATTCTGATCGTCTTTTTCTTCAAATGTATTGGTGGTTACCCCAACAGGAAACTGTGAAACAGAGGGTAAGCCTTCAGTTTGAGTAACCGTGTTACCAGCACTTGATGTTGGCGGAGCATAAATTACAATTGCGTAACATTTACCTGAATCATTGTTTACGACTATAGGTTCAGGACAGCCAATTGTAAACGCCACAACATTTTTCAAAGCCACTTCTATTTCACCCTCAACAATATTTTCTTTTAAAATAACTGCATTAACTTTTTCAAATACTTTTTTAAAACCAGCTTCAGCAGTTTTAGTATTTTCCCATAAATAATTTAAAAAGGAAAGATTGTCGGAAAAATAAATTTTTTCTCCGTACAAGTTATAAGTGTCGGTGGAATTCTCGTCGGAATCTAAACTGTTAGTTGACCAGCCTTGGATTCCCGATTCAAAATGATTATTTGCACTTGTAGTTAAAGAAAACATCCAAGTTGACAAACCACAGATAAACAGCAGGGTAATTATTTTTTTCATAACACAGAGGGGTTGTGTTGTTAACTAAAATTCAATAAAATTTGTAGGTGCTTCTTTTGAAATTATTCGAATTTCAAAAAGAATTATAGGGCGCAATACGGCCTAATTTAGCAATATTTTCTAAAAATTGGCTGAAAAAAAAGAAGCGATAAAATCAAGAGTAATTGTATTTTCATATTATGGGGGTTTTGAACTTACGAAGTTAATCAGAAAATGATTAACTTCCTAATATTCATTCGTAAAAAAACCAATGAATAGATTTATTTTATACACAAACGGTAATTTTATTTAAATGAATGGTTTTTTAAGCCATTTTTCCGCAATTATTCAAAACGTCAGTTCGCGTGTTTTTTTGTGGCGTACTTCTCTATAATTTTAAAAAATCGAAGTGACGTGGAACAAAAAATGGTTCTCGATACGATTTTCTAACGAAAATCACTCGAACTGACGAAAAATTATCATCAAAAACCAATTACAGCCAAGATGCTATTATAATAATTTATCGATCAAGGATAACGCAATTCTTTCAATAAAATTTGCAC
>JAVVEF010000105.1:0-9736 GCA_032251275.1 Lutibacter sp. | reverse complement strand
TTAAATCTTCATATTGCATAAATCAAAATAGTTTTTCAGTAAGCCCTAATTAATGGGTTTGCTTTTATGTGTTTTTTAGGTTCAATAGAATCATCGATAATTAATAACCGTTCAGAAGTTTTAATTTCATGAACCATAGGTTTAGCTTTTAATCATAAAGTTGTTGAGTCTATTTTACTAGATAATAAACGAGTTACCTAGTCATGACTTACTTTATTATCTGTAACCAAAGACAAACCTGTCGCAGTACTATAAGTAGGAGTTACCAACAAATAGTCTGTATATAAATCTAAAAGTTTATTAACATCCATGTGCGAAATTTAATATTTTTTTTGCGTAACCCCAGTTATATAATTGCAATAAATGGTGTTAAAAATGAAACAAAGAGTTTTTTTTACTGGTAATCCCGAAAACGTTTTAGTTTAATTTAAGCAGCATTTAGTTACTTATTAAAAGAAATTATTGTCCTTAATTGTATTTTTTTTTGAAAAAACAGTAAAAATCGCGTAATTTCCGTCTAATTTTGATAAATTTTTAAGTTTGTAACAACCTGATAATTATCATATTATATACACAAAAGCTTAAAATTACCTTTTTATCCATTTTAATTAGATATTTATTGAATAATTCGAAAAAAATTGTATTTTGCGTCTACATTAACCAATATTATAAAGGATATTATGAAAAAACTACTAAGTATTATTTTTGTACTTTTTATGGGTTCAGTTATGTTTGCCCAAACTTCAATTACAGGTACTGTAAAAGAAGCAAAAACCGGTGAGCCTATTCCGGGCGCCAATATAAAAGTTTTAGGTAAATCTATTGGAACTACAGCAGATTTTGACGGAAACTTTTCGTTTAAAGTGGCTCAAAATCCACCTTTTACCTTAGAAATTTCACTTATTGGGTACGCATCAACAAAAGTTGAAATTACCCAAAGCGAGCAAAAAGTTGCCGTAGTGCTAGATGAAGCAGCTACAGCTTTGGATGAAGTAGTTGTATCAGCTTCAAGAACTCCTGAACGTATTTTGGAATCTCCTGTAACCGTCGAAAGAATGGATATTAGAGATATTAAAAACACTTCCTCCCCGACTTTTTATGACGGCTTGGAAAATTTAAAGGGGGTTGATATTAATGTAAGCAGTTTCACATTTAAATCTGTCAATACCAGAGGTTTTGCCACAATTGCTAACTCTCGTTTTATGCAATTAGTTGATGGAATGGACAATTCATCTCCCGCGTTAAACTTTAATTTAGGGAATTTATTGGGAATGTCTGAGCTTGACGTAAGCACTGTTGAGTTGCTTCCGGGAGCATCTTCTGCTTTGTATGGCGCAAACGCTTTTAACGGTATTTTGTTTATGACAAGTAAAAATCCTTTTGAAACTCCAGGCGTTAGCGTTTATGGAAAAACAGGAATTACTTCACAAAAAGCGGCCGGAGACAATAAATTTGCCGATGTTGGGATTAGAATGGCTTATAAATTTAGCGATAAGTTTGCCGCAAAAGCGTCTTTCTCCTATTTAAAAGGAACAGAATGGTATGCCACTGACTATGAAGACCACGAAAATCCGGGATTTGACAGAACCAATCCTGCTTATGACGGTTTAAACGTATATGGTGATGAGGTTTCTACAGGTATTAAAAGTGTTGCTCAGTTAATGGAAGCCGGAGGCTTAATTCCTTTTGGAGCATCAACTTTAATCCCAGATGAAACAGTTAGTAGAACCGGTTATAATGAAGTAGATTTAATGAAGGGCTATAATGCGGAAAGCGCAAAAGCTGATTTTGCTTTACATTACAGACCTTTTGCAAATGATTTGGAAGTTATTTACAATGCTAAGTTTGGACAGGGAAATACCATTTACCAAGGCGCCAACAGGTATAATATCGATAATTTCTTTATGCAACAGCATAAACTGGAAATTAAAGGCGACAACTTTTTTATAAGGGGATATATAACGGATGAAGATGCAGGGGATTCTTACGACAGCCGTTTTGCCGCAATTAATTTGAACAGAAGCTGGAAATCAGATAGTCAATGGTTTGGAGAATATGTTGGAGGTTATTTAAAAGCTTTTACTGGCCAAATTCCTGGAATTACACCTGGAAATTCTAATTTAGCTCATAGCGTAGCACGCCAAGTAGCTCAAACAGGCGCATTGGTTCCTGGAACTGAAGCTTTTAAAACAGCTTTTGACAAAGTAATTTCCGATCCAAGTTTGTTGACAGGGGCTAAATTTCAAGATAACACAAAAATTTACCATTCCGATGCCAATTATAATTTTGCAGATTTGGTTGATTTTGCTGATATCCAAGTTGGAGGTTCTTGGAGACAATATTCTTTAAACTCTTCCGGAACAATTTTTACAGATTCTGATGGCGCAATCAACTATGAAGAATATGGCGCTTATATGCAAATGCAAAAGAAAATGGTTGATGACAGACTTAAATTTACGGGATCTATTCGTTATGATAAAGCACAAAACTTCGACGGAAATGTTTCCCCAAGAGTCTCGCTTTCCTATTCTTTGGGACAAGGAAAAACACGTAATTTAAGAGCATCCTTTCAAACAGGTTTCAGAAATCCAACTACACAAGACCAATACATTGGTTTAGATGCAGGAAGAGCAATTTTGGTAGGTTCTGCTCCTGACAATTTAGACCGATACACAACAAATCCATTGTCAATAAGTGCTACCGGACAATCATTAGGGTTTCCAAGCACTATTCAATTATCGGGCAGAGCCGCTTATGACAATTCATTTACTTTAGCATCTGTGTTGGCTGGAACTCCTGAAAAATCTGACGTTTCTCTTGTACAACCTGAAAAAGTAACTGCTTATGAAGTTGGTTATAGAGCCGGTTTCGGAAAATTGTCTCTTGATGCAAGTGCTTATTATAATGATTACGAGGACTTTATAGGTGTTAAAACAGTGTTAGTGCCATTATATGGAAAAGCAGATTTTTCTGACTTCGTGCCCGGTGGTCCACTTCCGGCTCCTTTAGCTGCAATTGCATTAAATGGGGGGGATTTTAAACCATTCCAAGTATATACAAACTCGCCTGCCGACATTACATCGTATGGCGCAACAATTGGAATTGACACCAAAATATTTGGCAATTATAATTTTGGCATAAACTATACTTTTGCCAAGTTTGAATTTGACCAAGCTACAGACCCTGATTATGAAGCCAGTTTTAATACACCGGAGCATAAAGTGAAAATTTCCTTTGGAAATACAAATATTATTGAAAACTTAGGATTCAATGTTAATTATAGATGGAGTGACAGGTATTTGTATGAAGCAACATTTGTAAATGGAATGGTTGATTCTCGTTCTGTGGTTGACGCCCAAATTAATTATTCAATTCCAAAATGGAAGTCCATATTTAAAGTAGGAGGAGCCAATATTGGAGGAAAAGAATATTTTAGCGTTCCCGGAACTGGAAAAATAGGCTCACAATATTTTGTGTCCTGGACTATTAATCCATAAAAATCAAAAAAGTTTATTATAAGAAGCGTCCTAAATTTTTAGGACGTTTTTTTTTTAATTAAACACATATTTTTTTTTCAAAATAAAATCAAAAAACTATCTTTGCACCTTGAAAATAATGGCTAAGCCAAAAAGAGTAAATATCTAAAAAATAAATAGTTAAAGTAATGGCAAAAGTTACAGGTAGAGTTGCACAAATTATTGGACCGGTTATAGACGTTGAATTCGAAACTGAAGCGGAACTTCCTAGGATTTACGATTCTTTGGAAATCACCAGAAAAGATGGTTCGTTGTTGGTATTAGAAGTACAATCCCATATTGGTGAAGATACTGTTAGAACCATTTCTATGGATTCAACAGACGGTTTAAGCAGAGGGACCGAAGTTGTTGCCACAGGTAAAGCAATTCAAATGCCTGTTGGAAAAGATATTTACGGACGATTATTTAACGTAATCGGCGACGCTATTGACGGATTGGGGAATTTACCTAAAGAAGGTGAAAACGGATTACCAATTCACCGTCAGGCACCAAAATTTGAAGATTTATCTACTTCAACAGAGGTTTTATATACAGGTATTAAAGTAATCGATTTAATTGAGCCTTATGCAAAAGGAGGAAAAATTGGATTATTTGGTGGTGCAGGTGTAGGTAAAACCGTATTGCTGATGGAGCTGATTAACAATATTGCAAAAGGTCACGGTGGTTTATCTGTATTTGCAGGTGTTGGTGAAAGAACCCGTGAAGGAAATGACCTTTTAAGAGAAATGCTGGAATCTGGCATTATTAAATATGGCGATGCTTTTATGCACTCTTTGGAAGAAGGCGGATGGGATTTGTCTAAAGTGGACAAAGCAGGATTGAGAGAATCAAAAGCGACGTTTGTTTTCGGACAAATGAATGAACCTCCGGGAGCGCGTGCACGTGTTGCTTTATCGGGATTGACCATTGCTGAATATTTCCGTGATGGCGCCGGAGCAGGAGAAGGACAAGGAAAAGACGTGTTATTTTTTGTTGACAATATTTTCCGTTTTACGCAAGCGGGTTCAGAAGTATCTGCATTGTTGGGACGTATGCCTTCAGCAGTAGGTTATCAACCAACTTTGGCAACAGAAATGGGCGCCATGCAAGAGCGTATTACTTCAACAAAAAACGGATCAATTACTTCAGTTCAGGCAGTTTATGTGCCTGCGGATGATTTAACGGATCCAGCTCCGGCCACAACTTTTGCGCATTTGGATGCCACAACGGTCTTGTCGCGTAAAATTGCGGAATTGGGTATTTATCCTGCTGTGGATCCATTGGATTCAACTTCAAGAATTTTAACTGCCGATATTTTAGGAAACGAACATTACGATTGCGCACAACGCGTAAAAGAATTGTTGCAACGTTATAAAGAACTGCAAGATATTATTGCCATTTTAGGGATGGAAGAATTATCTGAAGAAGATAAATTAGTGGTTTACAGAGCGAGAAGAGCACAACGTTTCTTGTCGCAACCTTTCCATGTTGCCGAGCAATTTACGGGAATTCCTGGTGTTTTGGTTGATATTAAAGACACCATTAAAGGATTTAATATGATTATGGATGGCGAGCTTGACAAATATCCTGAGGCTGCATTTAACCTTAGAGGATCAATTCAGGAAGCTATTGACGCAGGAGAAAAAATGTTGGCGGAAGCATAAAACAGTTATCAGTTGCAGTAATCAGTAAGCAATTCTGAATACACAATACTTAACACTAAATATATAAAATGATTTTAGAAATAGTAACACCGGAAGCCACCATATTACGCACACAAGTTGATGTAGTGACACTTCCCGGAAGTGACGGTAAATTTCAGCTGTTAAATCACCACGCGCCAATAGTCTCGTTGCTTATTGAAGGCGAGGTTAAATTTAAGGGCACAAACATCACTATTGATGAGCAATTTGAAGGTAAATTTACAAATGTAAAAGGTGAATATTCACTGCCAATTAAAAGCGGCACTATTGAAATGAAAGAAAATTACGTGATTGTGCTTGCCGATTAAAATCAGAAAAATAATTTTAAAAAAGTCCTCGTTTATTTAATGAGGACTTTTTTTTGCGCAAAAAATAGCATTATAACTTTGATAAATGATTTGTTTTAAAGAACTTTAGCTCAAATATTTAATCAACCAAAACTCGTATGAAATTTTATAAATTACTCCTATTATTTTTAATCAGCACCAATTTTATTTACGCACAAACCAAGTCCAACACCGTTGAAAAAAATATTGCGCCTTCACCAAATTACCGATTGGCTGCTAAATTTTCACCTGATAATTTGGCCAAATTGGTTCATTCAACCAACGTGGAACCGCATTGGCTAAAGAACGGAAATCGCTTTTGGTATCAGTACAAAACAACTTCCGGCTCCAATTATTATTTGGTTGATGCAGACCAAAAATCTAAAACCAAATTATTTGACAACGAAAAAATGGCAAAGTGGTTAACGGAAATTACTAAAGACCCATACGATGCGCAACATTTGCCGAAATTCGATTTTAAATTTGTTAAAAACGAAACCGCCATTCGTTTCAGAATTACTTCATCCGAAGAAGTGGAAGCGGTTGAAAAAGATGAAAAACTGGATAAGAAAAAAGATGTGGTAGAGAATGATTCAACGTCTGTTAAAAAAGACAAAAAGAAGAAACCTAAGATGGAGAAAAAAGTGTATCACCTTGAATATAAACTAGGCGATAACAAACTGACCATTATCGACAATAAAAAGGAAGATGAAAAATTAAAACGCTGGCCAAATATTGCGCCAGACAGCTCAATTGTATTGTTTTCGAAGAACTTCAATTTGTATTGGATGGACAAAGAAAACTTTTTAAAAGCCGTTAAAAATGAAAAAGATTCTACCATTGTTGAGAACAAATGGACAACCGACGGCGTTGAAAATTATAGCTATGGCGGTGAAAGCAGAGGGGAAAATAACGAAACAATAGAAGAAAAAAAGGATGAAAGAAAAGGAATCTGGGGAACGTGGTCGCACGATTCCAAGAATTTCATTTTTCAAAAATCTGATGACAGAAAGTTAAAAGATTTATGGGTAATCAATTCGGTTGCAAAAAAAAGACCGACGTTGGAAACTTACAAATACCATATGCCCGGCGAAGATGAATTTTCAAAAGAGGAATTGTTGATTTTTAACATTCCATCCAAAAGTGTAACCAAGGTAAAATTAGACACGGTCAAACAACAAAGTTTGTCGGTTTACAGGGCACCTCAAAAAAAATCCAATGCCGATGATGAATTTAAGCCTTCAATTTTATTGTCAAAAAAAGGGAAAATTTATTTTAATACCATCAGCAGAGATCGAAAAAAACTGGATATCTGCGTGGCCGATATAGCAACCGGCGAAGTGACTGTCTTAATTGAGGAAAGATTTAACTCCTATATTGAATCTAAACCTTTGGTGTTGTTCAACGATGAACAGGAAATCTTGCATTGGTCGGAACGCGACGGCTGGGCGCATTATTATTTGTATGACGTCAACGGAAAATTAAAACAGCAGGTGACCAAAGGCTCTTTTCACGTTGATGATTTTGAAAATATCAATGAAAAAGAGCGCGTGATTTACTTTACGGCAAATGGCGTTGACACCAATCAAGATCCGTATTTTTCAAATTTGTACCGCATTAATTTGAATGGCAGCGGATTGAAAAATATAAATCCGGGCGAATTCAATACAGCGGTGAGTATGGGCGATTCCAATGCGTATTTTGTGAGCAATTATTCCAGAGTAAACACAGTTCCGAAATCGGAATTAAGAACCAATGCGGGAAGTGTAATTATGCCATTGGAAGAAGCCGATTTGTCGCAATTGTTTGGAACTGGCTATAAATTTCCGGAACCTTTTAAAATGAAGGCTGATGACGGGATTACAGACCTTTACGGCGTGATGTACAAACCTTACGATTTTGAGTCCACAAAAGTATATCCGTTGGTAGAATATGTGTATCCGGGACCGCAGACAGAAGCGGTGGACAAATCTTTTTCCATCAGAATGAACAGAACCGACCGTATTGCACAGATTGGATTTGTGGTGATTACCTTAGGAAATCGAGGCGGACACCCAGATCGTTCTAAATGGTATCATAATTATGGATACGGGAACTTGAGAGATTATGGTTTGGCCGATAAAAAATATGTTGCGGAACAAATGGCAGATAAGTATGATTTTATCGACATTGAAAAAGTTGGGATATTCGGACATTCGGGCGGTGGTTTTATGTCAACCGCAGCGATGTTGGTATATCCAGATTTCTTTAAAGCCGCAGTTTCTTCCGCAGGAAATCACGACAATTCCATGTATAACAGTTGGTGGAGCGAAACGCATCACGGCGTAAAAGAAGAATCGGATGCCGACGGAAAAATTTCTTATAAATATGACATCGATAAAAACCAATCATTAGCTTCAAATTTAAAAGGAAACCTTCTATTGGTAACTGGTGATGTTGACAATAACGTGCATCCCGGCGCCACCATTAGAATGGCAGATGCCTTAATAAAAGCAAATAAGCGATTTGATTATATGGTGATGCCGGGCCAACGCCACGGATTTGGTGATATGACAGAATATTTCTTTTGGCTGACTGCCGATTATTTCAGCAAACATTTATTGGGCATTGAAGCAACCAATGTTGATATGCTTGAGATGAATAGGGGCAAGCCTAAAGGTCAGTTGAAGTAGTTTTAAAAATTAAGAGCCTAAAAAAAAGCGTCATCCAATAATTTTGAAGGGCGCTTTTTTTTTAAATATTTTTAAGAGAACAGTTTCACGACATCATTTCCGTTTGCCAGAATAAGTAAAGCAATTAACAATAGAAATCCGGTGATTTGGGCATATTCTAAAAATTTGTCGCTTGGCTTTCTGCCGGTGATTATTTCATATAACGTAAACATCACGTGCCCGCCATCCAATGCCGGAATTGGCAATAAATTCATGAAGGCCAGCATAATAGATAAGAATGCCGTAATGCTCCAGAATGACTGCCAGCTCCAAGTGGCCGGGAAAATATTGCCGATGGCAATAAAACCACCAATGCTTGTTGCGCCTTTTTTGGTGAAAACATATTTAAATTGGGTGATGTAATCTTTTAAAGTCCAAATGGCCAAAGAGTTTCCTTTTGGAATACTTTCCATAAAAGAATAGTCTTTATGTTCAACAGTAATGCTGTTCAAAAGAGAATTTGATACGCCAATGGTTTTGTCTTCTCTTGGAGTTAAAACAATTGTTTTAACAGTTCCGTCTCTCTCAACATCAATAGAAATATCTCCCTCTTTGGAGTTTTGAATCAATTTGGTAAAATCTTGCCAATAACCAACAGGACTTCCGTTTACCGATACTATTTTGTCATTTTTCAGCAACCCCGCTTTTTCAGCAGGAGAGTCAGCAACAACAATATCTATGATTGGCTCAGTTCTGACAGAAAAAGGTTCCATAACCCCTTTTGCCCACATTTCTTCTCCAATATTTTCCGGAATTGCCAAGGTTTCTGTTGTGCCATCTTCATGCATTACCTCAAGGGAAGTAATACCCCTTAAAAATAGATGTTTGTTAACAACGGTAACATCCATAGGTTCAACGCCATCAAACTTCAATATTTTGTCACCGTCTTTAAAACCATATTCATACATGAGTTCACTTACGGCGAAGCCATATTTTATGTCGTTTGGTTTTACAGATTCAACGCCCCAAACAAAAACAATCATAATGTAAATTAATATCCCCAAGATAAAATTCACCGTTACGCCGCCCAACATAATAATTAATCGTTGCCAAGCCGGTTTCGATCTAAATTCCCAAGGTTGCGCAGGTTGTTTCATTTGTTCGGTATCCATACTTTCGTCAATCATACCTGATATTTTCACGTAACCTCCTAACGGAATCCATCCAATACCGTAAACTGTATCGCCAAATTTCTTTTTAAACAATGAAAATTTATAATCAAAAAATAAGTAGAATTTTTCAACGCGGGTTTTAAATATTTTTGCAGGGATAAAATGTCCCAACTCATGCAATACAATTAAAAAAGATAAACTTAAAATAAACTGTAAAGCTTTAATCAATATGTCCATATATATATTTCTTCAAATTACTAAAATCGCACAAATGTACGGTTTTAAATACATTTGTAAAAATTGAAAAAATATGTTATTAGGGCTTGCTGAAAAACCATTTTCATTTTAAGCGAACTGGAGATTTAATTT
>JAVVEF010000104.1:0-9843 GCA_032251275.1 Lutibacter sp. | reverse complement strand
ACGAAATCCTGAAAGAGTTCAACCATAAAGACATACAATATGCTGCTTAATAAATATTATAAATATAATGCCGTCGGGTTAATAAAGCAAAAAATATCTGGTCAGTTCAAAGTAGAGCAGGCTGCTCAGAACTTTGCCAAAATACGCTCCGTCATAGACACAACAATAAAAAAGGGCCTAAATGTATTGGAAGCCTTGGCAATTATAGCTAAAATTGAATTATAGACTGATTAGTTACAAAAAACGCTATTGGGGTCGTCATTTTTGGGCCATAGGATTTGGGTGTTGGAGTACTGGAAATATTACTGACGAAATAGTAAATGAATATTTGGAGCATCACAGAAAATCTGATAACGACACAGATGCTTTCATGCTCGAGTAATTAGGTACTGCTGACTTTAGTCAGATTTAAAAACCTATGGACTTTAGTCCATAGTGGTTTAGTTTTGATTGTATTTCTTATGATTTGAAGTGCCGGATTTTCCCTTGCAATTATCTGGACTTCCTTTAAACTTTCAATTTTTGGGTTTAAGGCAAATTTTAAAAACTTCTCATTTTTGGAAATTGGAACAATCACCGATTCATCAATATAGGAAATGCTGATTTGGATGATTGCTTTTGTGCTTTTATCGAAAATTTACCATCAACATCAGTCAATGTACCAAAATTTGAAGATGTTGTGATTGTGGTAAATTGCAGAGGAAGTTTTGTTTTGCTATCCAACACAATTCCCTGAATTTGATTTTGGGAGACAGCCAATAACGGAATAAGAACTAATAAGAAAAGCAAGTTTTTCATCTAATTTTTTTCAATAAGCAAACAAATATATCCTAATAAAAAAGCACCCGAGAGAGTGCTTTGATTTTTTTTTGATAAGTTTAACTTTTTAGAAAAATTAAACTTTCATAATTTCCTGATCTTTAATTTTATAATGATTGTCAACTTCAGCAATAAATGCATCCGTTAATTTTTGAATGCTGGCTTCAGCGGTTGTTTTCTCGTCTTCAGATGCTTCCGCTTTTTTAATTTCGTTCATCGCTTCCCTGCGAACATTTCTGATGCTCACTTTTGCAAATTCGGTGGCAACTTTCGCCTGTTTTGAAAGTTCTCTTCTTCTTTCTTCCGTTAAAACTGGCACATTAATAATAATGATGTCGCCATTATTCATTGGGTTAAACCCCAAATTTGCCAGCATAATCGCTTTTTCAATGCCGTGCAACATATTTTTTTCCCAAGGCTGCACGGTAATGGTGTGCGCATCCATGGTGCTTACGTTGGCAATTTGCGCCAATGGTGTTTGCGCGCCATAATAATCAACGGTAACATTGCCCAACATGGCCGGACTTGCTTTTCCAGCCCTGATATTTTTGAACTCTTTTTCTAAATGCACAATGGAACTTTGCATCAATTCTTCTGTACTTTCAATAATAAAGTCTAACTCTTCATTCATAATAGTTAAAATAAATTATACGTTTATTTATCAACTTTTGTTCCGATATTTTCTCCTGAAATCACTTTTTCCAGATTTCCGACCACATTCATGTCAAAAATAATAATGGGTAAATTATTTTCCTGACTTAAAGTAAATGCGGTGGTGTCCATTATTTTCAACCCTTTGTTCAAGACATCTTTAAAGGTAATGGTATCAAATTTAATGGCGTCTTTGTTTATTTCTGGATCAGAAGTATAAATTCCATCAACCCGCGTTCCTTTTAAAATAACATCGGCACTAATTTCTATGGCCCTTAAAACAGCAGCGGTATCAGTGGTGAAATATGGATTTCCTGTGCCTCCGCCAAAAATAACCACGCGACCTTTTTCCAAATGGCGAACCGCCCTTCTTTTGATAAATGGTTCTGCAACCTGTTCCATTTTTATGGCGGTAAGCAATCTTGTTTTTATGCCAATGGCTTCAATGGCGCTTTGCAAGGCCAGCCCGTTAATAATGGTGGCAAGCATTCCCATATAATCTGCCTGAACCCTGTCAATGCCATTACTTGCACCTGCAACGCCCCTAAAAATGTTTCCGCCGCCTATTACAATCGCGACTTCTATGCCATATTCAACAATTTTTTTGATTTCTTCAGCATAGGCCGATAAACGTTTTGGATCAATACCGTACTGGCGATCGCCCATAAGTGCTTCACCACTTAATTTTAGCAGAATTCTTTTATAAGCCATAATTTTTTTTAATTATGCAAATATAAGAAATATTGTAGAAGTAAAAAGGCATTGTTGCTTTGGCGTAAAAATAACCAAAGCAATTTTTTTCTTTAGACCATTTCGGCTTTTTTGTTTGAAACAAATATTTACAAAAAAATGTTTTTAAAAAAGGTCAACTTAAAAGAAAATACAATAAATTTAAAATTTTGTAACTAAATTTTTTCTAAAATGCCAAATGCGGTAAGTTCAACTTCAACAGCCAAAAGTAATACCTTTTTACCAATCCTTATAATAGCAGGTTTATTTTTCATCTTCGGATTTGTAACCTGGATTAATGGTGCTTTAATTCCATTTATGAAAACCATTAATGAATTAACTTCGGCACAATCATTTTTAGTCGCATCGGCCTCTTATATTTCTTTTGTGGTGATGGCGTTGCCGGCATCTTATATTTTGACTAAAATTGGGTATAGAAAAGGGATGTCGTTAGGTTTATTTGTCATGGCTATTGGTGCTTTGGTTTTTATTCCGGCTGCGGAAGCCAGAACCTATTGGGTATTTTTAGCCGGTATTTTTATACAAGGTTTGGGAATGACCTTGTTGCAAACAGCTTCAAATCCGTATATCACCATTTTGGGTCCCATAGAAAGTGCAGCAAAGCGCATTGCCATTATGGGAATTGCAAATAAAACAGCTGGCGCTTTGGGGTCACTTATTTTTGGCGCACTATTATTGTCGGGAATTGATGGAATTAAGGAAAAATTAAGTCTTGTTGATGATGTTGAAAAAGCAAAATTGTTAGATATCATGGCCGATAGTGTTGTAATGCCTTATGCTGTAATGGCCATTATTTTAATGATATTGGGAATTTTAATAAGGCGTGCGCCGCTTCCACACGTGGAGCCGGAACCTATTGAAGAAGCAAAAGAGGGTGAGACTGCCAAAACAAGTATTTTCCAGTTTCCGCATTTATGGTTGGGTGTTTTAACGCTGTTTGTTTATGTTGGCGCAGAAGTTATTGCCGGCGACACCATTATTGCTTACGGAATTTCATTGGGGTTTCCATCAGCCGATGCTAAGTTTTTCACCACTTTTACCTTGTTGGCTATGGTAGCCACTTATGCCTTGGGGGTGTTTTTAATTCCTAGATATATCAATCAGGCTTTTGCTTTGAAAGCAAGTGCTGTTTTGGGAATTGTATTAACGTTCGGCATTGTATTCACAACTGGTTATGTTTCGGTATTGCTTGTAGCTGCCTTGGGAATTGCGAACGCGTTGGTTTGGCCTGCCGTTTGGCCGTTAACCTTAAAAGGATTGGGGAAATTCACCAAAACTGCTTCCGCATTGTTAATTATGGCTATTTCCGGCGGTGCCATTATCCCACCATTATACGGAGAACTTATTGATGGAAATAAAGCGGAATTGATGGCCAATGGAATGGGTGAAGCGGCCGCATCCGCAGAAGCCGCAACTGCGGGCTACTGGATTTTGCTTCCTTGTTATTTAATCATTTTGTACTATGCCATTTCCGGACATAAACTAGGATTGAAGAAAGAATAAATAATAATATTCAAACAAAAAAACTCGCTGAAAAGCGAGTTTTTTAAATTTATATGGTTTGCGATTATGCCAACGAAACTCTTTTAAAGTCTGTTACAGTCACGCCAATTGTTTTAACGTAATCAGCAACTGTTAATTTATCGTCTTTAATAAAAATTTGGTCTAAAAGACAAAGTTCTTGGTCTAATGTAGTGTTGTCAGAAAGAAATCTTTCTAATTTTCCCGGAAGAATTTTATCCCAGATTGCTTCAGGTTTTCCTTCAGCTTTTAGTTCTGCTTTTAAATCTTCTTTGGCTTTCTCAATTATTTCATCTGTCAATTGCATTCTGGAAATGTACGTTGGCACGTGTTTAAGGGTTTTTCCCAAACGGCCAAGTTCAATATTCTCTTTTTCTATCACTGCAATTCTGGCTTCAGTTTCTGAAGCGACAAATTTAGGGTCGAAATCTTTGTAAGACAAAGTTTTTGCGCCCATTGCAGCAGCTTGCATAGCAACATCTCTTGCAACAACACTTGCACCTTCAACATTGTCAGATAATGCAGTTACGGCAGCAATTTTATTACCTGCATGGATGTAAGAACCTACAAATTTACCGGTCACTTTTTCAAAAGCGCCTATTTCCAGTTTTTCACCGATAACACCTGTTTGCTCAATTAATTTTTCAGCAACGGTCATTCCTCCAAAATCAGCATTTAAAAAATCTTCTTTTGAATCATAATCAATTGCGATTTCAGCGAATTTGGTGGCCAAAGCGACAAATGCGTCGTTTTTGGCAACAAAATCTGTTTCACAGTTTAAAGAAATGATGACGCCAACTGTATTATCGGCGTTCACTTTAGCGATAACAGCGCCTTCACTTGAATCTCTGTCAGCTCTGTTTGCAGCAACTTTTTGCCCTTTTTTACGCAAAATTTCAATTGCTTTGTCTAAATCTCCTTCGGCTTCAACAAGAGCATTTTTGCAATCCATCATTCCTGCTCCGGTAGCTTTTCTTAAATTATTTACTTCTGCGGCTGTAATTTGTGCCATTTTATTTAATATTTTTTATTGAATTTTAAAAATTCAAAAGTGATACATTAATTTAGTTTATTCTCCTTTTTCTTCAGCTTCAACTTCATCAGCTGGTTTGTCTTTTGTTGTTTTTCTGTCAGACAAACCTTCAGCAATAGCATCAACAATAAAACCTAAAACTTTATTGATTGATTTTGAAGCATCGTCATTTGAAGGAATCACATAATCTAAACCTCTTGGGTCAGAGTTTGTGTCAACCATCGCAAAAATTGGTATGTTTAAGTTTTTGGCTTCAGCAATTGCAATGTGTTCTTTTTTAACGTCAATTACAAAAATGGCGCCTGGCAAACGAGTCATATCAACAACAGAACCTAAGTTTTTTTGTAATTTTTCTCTTTGACGGTTGATTTGTAATTTTTCTCTTTTTGAAAGTGCATCAAAAGAACCATCAACTTTCATTCTGTCGATTACGGTCATTTTTTTCACCGCTTTTCTGATGGTCACAAAATTTGTCAACATTCCACCAAACCATCTTTCAGTGATATATGGCATGTTAATGCTGGCAGATTTTTCTGCAATAATTTCTTTTGCTTGTTTTTTTGTGGCAACAAAAAGAATTTTTCTGCCTGAATTTGCTATTTTTTGAAGTGCTTCAGCGGCTTCTTCAATTTTTGCGGCAGTTTTGTAAAGGTCGATAATGTGAATTCCGTTACGTTCTCCATAAATATAAGGAGCCATGTTTGGATTCCATTTTCTTGTTAGGTGACCAAAGTGTACACCCGCGTCTAATAAGTCTTTAATTTCAATTTTTGTCATTTTGTATTTTAGTTTACGTTCCGTTGAGCTAGCAATAGGTAAGTAGCGGAAACCCGATCTTACCTATTTGGATGCTAAACTTTTGTCAATCATTGACTGATCAACGACAACTTTGTTATTAATTTTAATTTCAATGAACCACCAATAAAATTGGTGAAGCAATTCAAATAAACGATTAACGTTTTGAGAATTGGAATTTTTTTCTTGCTTTCTTTTGACCGAATTTTTTACGCTCAACCATTCTTGGGTCTCTTGTAAGCAATCCTTCCGGTTTAAGAATCAATCTGTTTTCAGCATTTAATTCAACCATAGCTCTTGAAAGCGCCAAACGAATAGCTTCAGCTTGTCCGGTGATTCCTCCTCCAAAAACATTCACTTTAACGTCGAATGAAGTTGCGTGATCTGTTAAAGTAAGTGGCTGTAATACTTTATATTGTAAAGCGGCTGTTGTAAAGTAGTTTTTAAACTCTCTTTTGTTAATAGTGATGATTCCAGTACCGTCAGAAACATAAACACGAGCAACTGCTGTTTTTCTTCTACCTATTTTGTGTATTATTTCCATTATTATTTTAGATCGTTAAGGTTAATGGTTTTAGGTGTTTGAGCTGTTTGTTGGTGCTCAGTACCTGCATAAACATATAAATTTCTGAAAAGAGCGCTTCCTAATTTGTTTTTAGGCAACATTCCTTTTACTGCTTTTTCAACAAGACGGGTAGGGTCTTTTTCGAAGATTTCAATAGCAGTTAACGATCGTTGTCCGCCAGGATATCCAGTGTGACGAATATAGGTTTTGTCACCCCATTTTTTACCTGTCAGATTAATTTTGTCGGCGTTGATAACAACTACATTGTCTCCGCAATCTACGTGAGGCGTGTAATTTGTTTTGTATTTACCTCTGATTAGCATCGCTATTCCAGAAGCTATACGACCCAACGTTTGGCCGTCTGCATCAACCAATACCCACTCCTTAGTAACGGTATTTTTGTTAGCTGATACTGTTTTGTAACTTAATTTACTCACAATTAAATTCTTTGTTATAATTAAACATTCATTTTTTGTCCCTAAAAAGGGAGTGCAAATGTACAAACTATTTTAGTGATAACAAATAGGGTTTTTAAAAAAGTTTATTTGTTTGAAAATCAGAAGACGTAAGACCAAAGCAGAAAGTTTAAAGGCGAAAGCTCAAAGCTCAAAGATTTTTTTAAATTTTAAAAGTGAAAATAGAAATATGGTGTCGTCCCAAATAAAACTCCCTTTCCTTGGGAAAGGGTTGGGAATAGGAAAAAGCTCAAAGTTGAAAGACACAGCGCAATTTTTTACCTTGCGTAACAACATATCATCATATAACAAATAAACGCTTCAACAACTCAACATATCAACGTTTCAACAAATGAACGATTTCCTAATGCGCTTCCAGCCAATTTTCGCCTTCACCCAATTCAACAATTAAAGGAACGGAAAGCGTGTAAGCGTGTTCCATTTCGTGTTTAATCTTTGGTTTTAAAACGGCCAACTCATCTTTGTGCATATCAAAAACCAACTCATCATGAACTTGCAGCAACATTTTCGATTTGTAATGGCCTTCTTCCAACATCTTATGGATATTGATCATCGCAATTTTAATAATATCCGCGGCGCTTCCTTGTATTGGCGCATTTACGGCATTTCTTTCATCACCGGATCGAACAATGGCGTTTTGTGAATTGATATTTTTTAAATAGCGGCGACGCCCCAAAATTGTTTCCACATAGCCATTTTCTCGGGCAAATTCAACCTGATTTGCGATATATTCTCTTAATTTCGGAAAGGTTTTGTAGTAATTGTCGATCAATTCTTTTGCTTCGGATCTCGATTTATTTAACTGCTCGGCCAAGGTAAAAGCGCCTTGCCCGTATATAATTCCAAAATTCACCGCTTTTGCCTCGCCACGTTGTGTTCTGGTCACTTCATTTAAAGGAATTCCAAAAATTTTTGCAGCTGTTGCAGCGTGAATGTCTTCCAGATTTCTAAAGGATTCAATCATCCCGTCATCACCGCTTAAAGCGGCAATAATGCGCAATTCAATCTGTGAATAATCGGCAGCGACCAAACTGTAATTTTCATCACGTGCAACAAATGCTTTTCTCACTTGCCTGCCGCGTTCTGTTCGCATTGGAATATTTTGCAGGTTTGGGTTGATGGAACTCAACCTTCCCGTGGCAGCAACAGCTTGGCTGTATGTGGTATGAATTCTTCCTGTTTTTTTGTCTAGTTGATTTGGCAATGCGTCAACGTAGGTGTTTTTTAATTTTACCAACCCGCGCCATTCCAAAATGTCTTTTACAATTTGGTGTTTTGCGGCCAGTTTTGATAAAATTTCTTCGCCGGTTGCATATTGTCCGGTTTTGGTTTTTTTAGGTTTGTCCATTAATTTCAAATGTTCAAACAATACGTCGCCCAATTGTTTTGGTGAAGCCAAGTTAAATTTGATGGCAGCTTCTTTGTAAATCGCGGTTTCTAACTGGTGAATGTCTTCCGTTAATTTTTCCGACAAAGAATTTAAATAGTTGGCGTCCATTTTTATGCCTTCCAATTCCATATCGGCCAAAACGCGAAGCAATGGCATTTCAATGTCGTTAAATAATTTGGTAAGGTTTAATTCGTTCAATTCTTTTTCAAAAAAATCTTTAAGCTGAAACGTAACATCAGCATTCTCAACGGCATATTCTGTTTGTTTTTTAAGGTCTATTTCACGTACGGAAATTTGGTTTTTTCCTTTTTTGCCAACAAACGCATCTAAATTGATGGGTTTGTAATTCAAATAAGTTTCCGTGAGCACCATTAAATCGTGCCGCATATCGGGATTTATCAGATAATGCGCGAGCATAATGTCGAACAGTTTTCCTTTGATGGCTATTTGATGATTGCTTAAAATCTTTACACTGTTTTTTAGGTCGTGACCAATTTTTTCGATGGATTCCGATTCAAAAAACGGATGTATTTCCTCTAAAATTTGCTGCGTTTCTTCCTTATTTTCAGAAAGTGGCACGTAATAGCCTTTACCTTTTTCGTAAGAAAATGCGATGCCTGCCAAATCTGTTTCAAACAAGTCCTCACCAATGGTTTCAATATAAAAACTTACCGATTTTTGTTTCAATAATTTATCCAACAACAATTTTCTGGCGAAAGGAGAATTAACGGATTGGTATAAGTGATTGGTGTTTTCGGTGGTTTTGTCGCCTGCGGAAAAGGTGTCGTTTGCCACAGTATTTTCTGATGATGAAAACAAATCAAATTGATGTTCTGCTGCAGGCTGGGTTGTTTTAGGATCCGAACTTGCTTCTTTCTGAACACTTTTTGATGTTTCAACAGGTAATTTAAAGATGGAATTGAAGCTTTCGGCAATTCTTCTGAATTCCAGTTCTTTTAAAATTTCATTGACCTTTTCAAAATCGGGATGGTTTAATTCGTAATCTTTTTCGTTGAAAGTTACCGGACAGTCCAATAAAATGGTCGCCAATTTTTTGGAAAGCAATCCGAGTTCCTTGTTTTCTTCCACTTTTTCGCGCATTTTCCCTTGAAGCTCATGCGAGTGCGCCAACAAATTTTCCATACTGCCGTATTCTTTGATGAACTTTTTGGCCGTTTTTTCGCCAACACCCGGCAATCCCGGAATATTGTCGATGGCATCGCCCATCATTCCCAGCAAATCGATCACCTGCTCCGGATGCTCAACTTCAAATTTCTCCTGGACTTCGGGAATTCCCCAAATTTCAATGCCATTTCCCATTCGGGAAGGTTTGTACATAAAAATATTTTCTGAAACCAATTGGGCAAAATCCTTGTCGGGTGTTACCATATACGTTTTAAATCCTTCCTTTTCGGCTTGTTTGGCAAGCGTTCCAATTAAATCATCGGCTTCAAAACCCGATTTTTCAATAATAGGAATATGCATGGCTTCCAATATTTTATGAATATAAGGAATCGCAATTTTAATGGCTTCTGGTGTTTGTAAACGATTCATTTTATATTCGGGAAATGCCTCCGAGCGCAAAAGCGATCCGCCATTGTCAAATGCCACCGCCAAATGGTCGGGCTTTTCACGTTTTATCACATCAAGCAACGAATTTACAAATCCCAAGATGGCCGAAGTGTCCATTCCTTTCGAATTTATTCTCGGATTTTTTATAAGTGCATAATAGCCGCGAAAAATTAAAGCGTAAGCATCTAAAAGGAAAAGGCGTTTTTGTTGCATATTATTTTTGATTTCTATGGTAAAAAAATATTTGATATTAAGTTAGTTAAAAATATAT
>JAVVEF010000103.1:0-9936 GCA_032251275.1 Lutibacter sp. | reverse complement strand
TAATCCTTCCATTCTTGATGAATCAAAGTGAAAACTTGTAATTGGTCTCCAAAAATATGTCAATTAAAATAATTATTGCAATTTGCAGCAGTGATTATAGATTTAATAAATAAAAGTAAATTTGTTGTAGTGCATCTCCTGTTTTGGATAGTTGTATGGTTCTTTTTTGTCTATTTTTTCAGTTACAATTCAACAAATTCTAATTACATAGCATGGTTTTCAAGTTTTTTACTGCCTGTAACAATGCTTACGACCTATTTTATTGTTTATTATTTAATTCCAAAATATTTATTGGTAAATAAATACAAGCTATTTTTTTTATATGGTTTTTACACACTCATATTTTCAACTTATTTAATAATTATAACTATTATTGGTTGTTTTATATTTTTATCTAATATGCAAATTGCTCAAATGCCTCCAATGAGTAAGAACTATGTATTTATATTAATTTTAGTGTATTTAGTAGTTGGCCTGGTAAGTTTTGTAAGTTTATTAAACCATAATTTTAAAACAATTTCAAAGAACAAGGAGTTACAAAACAAAATTTTAGAAACGCAATTACAGATTAAAAATCAGGAATTACACTATTTAAAAAAGCAGATCCACCCACATTTTTTATTCAATACCTTAAACACTATCTATGGATTTGCGTTGAAACAATCAAAAGATACGCCTGAGATTATTTTAAAACTTTCGAATTTATTGGATTATATTTTGTACCAGGTAAACAAACCTAAAGTGGGTTTAAAAGAGGAAGTTTTACATATTAAAGAATATATTGAATTAGAGAAAATAAGATTTCAGGACACATTGAATATTTCGTTTAAATCGGATGTTATTTCTGATGAAATTCAAGTGTCGCCCATGTTGTTGATTCCTTTTGTGGAAAATGCTTTTAAGCACGGAAGTTTAATTGATGGGTTTCTAACTGTTGAAATTACAATTTCATTGAATGAAAATGAGTTTGTATTTTCTATTAAAAACACCGTTTTAGATAATGATGAAAATCAAAATATAGAAGGAATAGGACTCGAAAACATAAAAAAAAGACTAAGTTTATTGTATAAAAATAACCATCAATTGCAAATTGCAAATCGTGATAATTGGTTTATGATAAATTTAAAAATCACCAATTTAACTGCCTGAAAATGACTGAAAATATTAAATGCATAATTGTTGATGATGAACCAATTGCACGCGAAATATTGGAAAATCATTTACAGAAAATCAATAAAATAAATGTAGTTGCAACTTGTAAAAATGCCATTGAAGCGTTTAATGAAATCAATTCCAAAAAAGTTGACTTGATTTTTTTGGACATTAATATGCCGGAAATTTCAGGATTGTCATTTGCTAAAACAATCAATAAAAATATCAAAGTAATTTTCACGACTGCTTATAGGGAATATGCTGTTGACGGATTTGATTTACAAGCCGTAGATTATTTGTTAAAACCGATTTCATTTGAGCGATTATTACAATCCGTAAATAAATATTTTGGTGAAAATAGCCCACTAATTATTGAAGCAGCCAAAGAAATAATTCAAGAAACAAATGATTTTATTTTTGTACGATCAGATCGAAAAATGATAAAAATTAATTTCTCTGACATAAATTATATTGAAAGTTTTAGTGATTATATTAAAATTTATATTGAAAATTCTGTGGTTATTACAAGAGAGACTATTACCAGTATTGAAGCCAAACTTCCAAAAAATGATTTCATCAGAATTCACCGTTCATTTATTGTTTCTATTGATAAAATTGACTCATTCACCAATGAATTTGTAGAAGTGAACAAAAAAGCAATTACAATCAGCAGAAGTTACAAAAAAGATGTGCTTTTAAGATTGGAAAATGTTTAGTTAAATCAATTATCTTTGACAAAATTTTTGTTTTGACTGAAACCGATTTTATTTTAAAAGATTTTTCATTAGAAAATATAAGCAACGGAAGCTTCACCTGGAAAACCCCAAGCAATATTGCGTTGGTGAAATATTGGGGGAAACGCGAACCTCAAATTCCCGAAAACGCTTCCATCAGTTTTACGTTGGATGCTTGTTTTACATTGACAACGTTAGAATATTCAAAAAAACAAACACGTCATGGGGAACTTGTTTCAGCATCTCAAGATAATAGTTTCAACTTTGAAATTTATTTTGAAGGCAAAAAAAAGGAAGATTTTAAACCAAAAATCGCCACTTTTTTCAAAAGAATTGAACAATATGTTCCGTTTTTGACGGAATTTGAATTTGTGATAAAATCAGAAAATTCTTTTCCGCACAGCAGCGGCATTGCCTCATCCGCAAGTGGAATGGGTGCTTTGGCCTTGTGCGTGATGAGTTTGGAGAAAACATTAAATCCGGGAATGACCGATGAATATTTCAACAAAAAAGCTTCTTTTTTGGCGCGATTGGGCTCGGGAAGTGCCTGCAGAAGTATTGAAGGTTCGTTGATTGTTTGGGGAAATCACCCTGAAATTAAAGGAAGCTCCGATTTATTTGGCGCGAAATTTCCATATAAAATTCATAACAATTTTAAAAATTACCAAGACACCATTTTATTGGTAGACGAAGGCGAAAAACAGGTTTCAAGCACCGTTGGCCACAATTTGATGCACAATCATCCGTTTGCAAAACAACGTTTTCAGCAAGCGAACAGCAATATTTCAAAGATTTCAAAAGTGCTTCAAAGCGGCGATTTACCGGTTTTTATTGCCCTGGTGGAAAGTGAAGCCTTGAGTTTGCACGCCATGATGATGACCAGCAATCCGTATTTTATCCTGATGAAACCAAATACTTTAAAAATAATCAATGAAATTTGGGATTTTAGAGCAGCAACAAAATCAAATATTTGTTTTACCTTAGACGCAGGCGCCAATGTTCATGTGCTGTTCCCGGAGAAGGAAAAAGAAACTGTTAACAATTTCATAAAAAGCAACTTAATACAATTTTGTCAAGAAAATCATTATATTTGCGACAGCATTGGAGAAGGAGCGGCTCAATTAATAATTAATAGTTAAAAATGAATAATTAAAAATTGGAAATTGAAACAAAAAAAGATAATGTAATTAAAGTGAAAAGTTTCTCTTTTGCTATTGAAATTGTGGGTTTGTATAAATATTTGACGGAAACGAAAAGAGAGTTTGTTATGTCAAGGCAATTGTTAAAATCAGGGACTTCAGTTGGAGCCAATGTTAGAGAAGCGGAATTTGCACAAAGTAAATTAGATTTTATCAATAAAATGTCAATAAGTTTAAAAGAAGCAAATGAGTCTGATTATTGGTTGGAATTGCTTTATATAACTAATTATATTGACGAAAATACCTATAAAGACTTCAAAATAAAAATATCTGAAATATTGAAATTATTAGTTAGCATTGTAAAATCCTCAAAAGGTTAATTTTTCATTTTTAACTATTCATTTTTAATTCAACACAATGAAAGGACCACTTTTTTACGCAAAAATTTTACTTTTTGGAGAGTACGGAATCATTAAAGATTCCAAAGGTTTGGCGATACCGTATAATGTATACCAAGGCGCTTTAAAAAAATCTAAAGTTTTATCTGAAGCCGCGAAAAAATCGAATGGCAACTTAGAAAAGTTTTATGGCTATTTGTCAAAGTTGGAAACCCAGGATTTGGTAAGTTTCCGATTGGATGAATTTAAAGCCGATATTGAAAGCGGTATGTATTTCGATTCCAGTATTCCGCAAGGATACGGTGTAGGAAGTTCTGGCGCATTGGTGGCTTCGATTTACGACAAATATGCCAACGATAAAATTACGGTGTTAGACAATTTAACCAGAGAAAAATTATTGAAGCTGAAAAGCATTTTTTCATTGATGGAATCATTTTTTCACGGTAAAAGTTCAGGGTTAGATCCTTTAAATTCTTATTTGAGCATCCCAATTTTAATCAATTCCAAAGACAATTTAGAAGCCACCGGAATTCCGTCACAAAAAGAAGGAAAAGGCGCAGTGTTTTTATTGGATTCTGAAATCATTGGGGAAACTGCACCGATGATCACCATTTTTATGAATAAAATGAAAAATGAAGGGTTCAGAAAAATGTTGAATGAAGATTTTGCAAAACATACCGATGCCTGCATTGAAGACTTTTTAAACGGAAATGCGAAATCATTATTTGGTAATGTGAAACTACTTTCAAAAGTGGTGTTGGACAATTTCAAACCGATGATTCCTAAAGCTTTTCATAAAATATGGAAAAACGGGATTGAGTCGAATGCATATTATTTAAAATTATGCGGCTCCGGCGGAGGCGGTTATATATTGGGATTTACTGAAGATTATGACAATGCCAAAATCCTGCTAAAAGACTATAAACTGGAATTGGTTTATAGATTTTAACAAAACAATCACAAAAAAATAAAGTTTGATCAGTAGTTTTATTGTTGAATTTTATTTCATCTCAACATGGATTTACTCGAAATAGCCAAAAAGAACAGCAAAAAAAACGCACCGCTTTACATAAAATTGCTGAGTTTGTTTTCGGTTGTCAGAGGTTACAACATTGCGCTTATCGTAATTGCACAATACCTTGCATCTATATTTATTTTTTCGCCAGAAAAAGAATTAAGGCACGTATTGCTCGACATCAACCTATATTTTATAGTGCTGTCAACAATTTGTGTCATCGCTTCGGGCTATATCATCAATAATTTTTACGATTTTGAGGCGGATAAAATTAACAGGCCCGTAAAAGCCACCATTGATTCCATTGTTACGCAAAAAACAAAATTGCAGATTTACTTTGTATTAAATTTTTTAGGGGTCATTTTTGCTTTTTTGGTATCGTGGCGAGCGGCATTATTTTTTTCGGTCTATATTTTTTTAATTTGGTTTTATTCGCATAAACTTAAAAAATATCCTTTAACAGGACTTTTTTCAGCAGCAATTTTGGCCATTTTACCATTTTTTGCTGTTTTTGTTTATTATAAAAACTTTTCGGAAATTATTTTTACGCACGCCGCTTTTCTGTTTTTTATCTTATTAATAAGGGAATTAATCAAAGATTTGGAAGGTATAAAAGGCGATTTTATCCATAATTACCAAACGATAGCCGTAAAATATGGGGAACATTTCACTAAAATTCTCATTACTATTTTGGTGATTTTAACGCTCAATCCTATCTATTTTTTGCTGAAATACCCCGAAATTGGCGGGATGAAATACTATTTTTACGTAAGTGGCGTGGTGCTGTTTTTGTTTGTGCTTTTTTTATGGTTCAGCAAAAGCAAAAACAATTATACCTTGTTGCATTTTGTGTTGAAATTAATGCTGTTGGCAGGCGTATTTAGCTTGGCCTTAATAGACTACTCAGTCATCATCAATAAAATTCTTTTAAAATAAAAACTATAATCTTTATAATTAGAAGAATATAAATTATTTTTGCCAAAAATTAAAAAAAATGAATTCAAGTAAAAACTCGTCGGGAGGACGACACCAAGGTAAAAAAAAGCCTCAAACCAATACTGATAAAAAGTTTGAACCTAAAAAGTTTGACACCAAAAAGAATCCTCAAACTGCTACAGACAGAAAGTCTGAACCTAGAAAGTTCGATGCCAGCAAAAAACCTTCGGGCAACTTCAGGGACAAACCGGCTTTTAAAAGAGAAAGTCCTTTTTCTAAAAAAGCAAGACCAATTTCAGGAGAAGAAAAACCTACACCAAAACCAAAACAAGTTAAACAGAACGATGGCATTGAAGGCATCCGTTTAAATAAATACATTTCAAATTCCGGCATTTGTTCAAGACGGGAAGCAGATGTTTATATTAAAGCAGGAAGCGCCACCGTGAACGGAAAACTTGTGACTGAAATGGGACATATAGTAACATTGGGTGACGAAGTTCGTTTTGACGGATCTTTAATAAACCAGGAGCAAAAAAGATATGTTTTGCTTAACAAACCAAAGAATTACATCACCACGATGGAAGATGATCGCGGACGTAAAACCGTGATGGAATTAATTGCAAACGCCACAAAAGAACGTGTTTATCCTGTAGGCCGATTGGACAGAAATACCACCGGACTGCTGCTTTTTACCAATGATGGTGAATTGGCAAAAAAATTGACGCATCCAAAGAGCAATATTCAAAAAATATATCACGCAACATTAGATAAAAAACTGTCTAATAGTGATCTTATCAAAATTTCTGAAGGTTTTATGTTGGATGAAAAACGCGTTATCGTTGATGATATTTCTTATGTCGTAAATCATCCAAAAACAGAAGTTGGCGTAAAAATACATTCGGGCAGAAACCGAATTGTGCGCAGAATATTTGAACATTTTGATTACAGCGTTGTAAAATTGGACCGTGTAATTTTTGCCGGACTTACCAAAAAAGACTTACCCCGGGGCCATTGGAGGCATTTAACCGAAATGGAATTAAATACCTTAATGATGCTTTAAACTGCAAAAACAAAAACCAAGATTATTCTTGGTTTTTGTTTTTTATAGAATATTATTTCAATATTGAATGAAATAATTTTTTGGTAACGATATTTTTTTATATTTGGCATTATATAAAGAAATAATTAAATAACCAATCCATTTATTTAAGTCTAAGATATAGCCAATTTGTTATGAAAAGAATAATCGTAGATTATAAAAAGCTGACTTCCGAAATTCTTAATCTGCTAGTTGAAAAATTCCCCGACGGTTACGGAATTAGGGATATTATTAGGTTTACCAATCACAAGGGACAATATGTTGAGGCAGTAGAAGTTGCAACGGAAGATACTATTTACCTTGTCAAAATTAGCGATGAACTAGTTGATAGTATGGAAAATTTTTATGAAGAAGAGGAAGAAGATATCATAGAAAGAGATTTGGAAATTGACTTGGATTTAAATTTAAAAGTTCCAATTGACGGAGATGAAAATGGTGATTTAGATACTGATGAAAATGGTGATGAGGATTACAATGATTTAGATAATGATCACAATGGTGACGAAGATTATAATGATGAAGATTTTGATGATGAAGAGGATAAGTAATATGGGTCAATTATTAGCATAAATATCTTTGCGACAGCCGGGGTCATATTTTAATCAGTTTTTTTAGTGCATCTGAAATTTCTGTTTTTCCAACGCTTTACGCTGTAAAATCCGCCGTAAATTAAAAACCCTTAAAAATCTACTGATTTTTAAGGGTTTTACTTTTCTTGTGTGGTGCCTCCAGAACCACTTTTGATGCAATTGACCGATTTTACATAACGCCCCATTTTATTGAAAAAAACATTTGTAAAATACTGATTTATAATATTAAACAAAAATATAAATTATATTTTAGTTTGCGGTAGTTTGCAATAAAAATCATTTTGCCGTACAAATATCGTACAATTAGATTACATTTGTATTGTTCAAATACTCAAATACTATGGCAACCGTTAACTTTTTATACCGTTCAACAAAAGACAAAGCAAATTTACATTTACGCTTATTGTATCGCTTCAATGATATTGATTTTGTTTTTGGTGCAAATACTAAATATGAAGTATCAAAAATCTACTGGAGCAAACAGCATAAAAAAAAGTCAAAAGACCTAAATATTACGAACCAACAAAAAGACGTTAACAACGAACTAAATAAAATTCAAAATCATATTTTAGATAGTTTCAATTCTGTTAATCCTGATGAGGTTAACAAAGACTGGTTACAAACTCAAATTGATTATTATTACAACCCACCTCAAAAGGCAAAAAAATTGCCTGCTGATTTATTGAAGTATTTTGACATTGTTACTGAAAACAAAAAAGGTAAAATTTCAGATAACAGTATAAAAATATACAATAGCACTTACCAATTGTTAATCCGATACCAACAAAGCATTAAAAAACCCATTTTACTAACTGATGTTAATACCGATTTTCAAAATGATTTTGAGAAATATTGCGTAAAAAATAAGTATGCACAAAATACCATTTGCAAAGTATTAAAAGTTATTAAAACAGTTTGTAATGATGCAAAATACAACGGACTTGAAGTAAGTCACCAATTAGAAAAAATCAAAGGTAAACGCTCAAAAGCTGACAGCATTTATTTAACTATTGATGACTTAACAAAAATTGAAAAAATTAAAAAAAGTAAATTAACTGACAGTTTAGACAATGCAAAAGACTGGTTAATTATTAGTTGTTATACCGGGCAAAGAGTATCGGACTTTATGCGATTTACAAATGATATGATACGCATTGAAAACGGCAAACATTATATTGAATTCACTCAAAAGAAGACTGGTAAAATTATGACAATACCATTACACCCAAAGGTATTGGAAATACTTAACAAAAGAAACGGAATGTTTCCTTATGCCATTTCAGACCAAAAGTACAATGATTACATAAAGTCAGTTTGTCAAATTGCAGAACTTAATCAATTAGAGAAAGGCAGTAAGTTAAAAGAAACAGAACCTGAAAGCGGAATATTTCGCAAAGAAACAGCAATGTACTCAAAATGGGAACTGGTAACCTCTCACATTGGCAGACGTTCTTTTGCTACCAATTTTTATGGACCTATACCAACATCATATTTGATTTATGTTACAGGACATAGCACCGAAACAATGTTTTTGACTTACATAGGCAAAAGCAATAAAGATTTGGCAATTGAATTACATAACTTTTTTTAATTAAAAATAAAATGTTTTGTTTTAACTTCACATTTTACACTTTTTACACAAACACAGGCAAAAATTGAATTATGATAAACGAATTTTTAAAGAGATTGAACCCCGATTTTAGCAATATTGATGAGGTTTACAATGAATTATTGACAATCTACAATCCTGATAATATCAATACCAGTGAATTGACTTTTATCAATAGCGTTAAATTTGATAACGTGGAACATTCCGAAAACGTGCCAAAATTAAGTATGTATTTGGGCGCAAAAAGCGTTATTGATTGGCAAGATATTGATTATTATAACCACTACATAAAAACTGGGAGTTTTGGTTTCTCTATGCTTCATTCTTTTAATTCAAAAACTCAAAAACAAAAAGAAATTGTTGGTAAAACAATCGAATATCAGGAATTTATAGGCACTCTAAACACCTATAAAATTAGATATGACTACATATTTAATAAACTCGACAAAGACGCTAAAAAGGAGTTTAAATTTGATTTTTGCGACCAACTGGAAAACCTAAAAAGTAAGCAAACAGAAACAAAATTTAAAGAAGCTATTAACGATTTAATTAAAAGCGTTAATGGAGCATCTCAACAAAATGACAATAATAATACTGATGAGGTTAAGCAGAAAAAAGAGTTTGAACTAAAAGAAAATAATTTTGACAAAGTGCAACCCGATAAAGTGATTAATCATTTTAAACAGCTTGTTGACAATGGGTACATAACTCAACTAAATTTTGAGATATTTATAGAAACAGTATTTGAAAAAAATCAAATAGTAACCAGTAAAATTGAAATAATAAAACAAAATTCAAAAAGTAGGGTAAGAAAAATATTTTATAATTATTATGAAACTTATTCAACTCAAAAATATGGAGCACAAAAAAAATACATAGAATTACTTTCTGATAATTTTACAGGATTTGACTATACTTCATTAACTACTAATTTTAGTAAATAAGACTATATCATTACTAAATTACTACTTTTTTTTACTTAATTAACTAATTGATTTTTAACACATTAAATTATTTATTCATTTGCAAAGTATAACAATAATACTTTAAAAAATGAAAGAACAAATTTTTTTACAGGGAACAACGACCGAAGCATTAATTGAGAAATTCAATGAAAGCGTAAAAAGTCAATTAGATGACTTCAAAAAAAATCTTACTACTCACAATCCTGATGAGTTATTAACCCGAGCCGAAGCGTGCGAGTTTCTTAAAATTGAACAAACTACTTTGTATCATTGGCAGAAAGCTGGCAAAATCAAAATGT
>JAVVEF010000102.1:599-9994 GCA_032251275.1 Lutibacter sp. | reverse complement strand
AGCGCTTAACCCCATATTTTTAAGGGAATTTTACTTTTTCAGCAAGCCCTACTTAGTTTTATGCTATGGTCTTTAATTTCTTCTATAATATGCCGTTGATTTTCACTTCTTAACAACCTGTCATAATGCTTTAAAAGCTTCATATAGAAGGATTCATATACTTTCCAATTGCGTTTTTTATTCCCGTCACTCATCGTTGAACGAGCAGGGCTTTGGGCCAATCCCAAATCTCCAATAAGGGTCTGACAGACCCCAATTCCAGTGGAAATATCACTCAAAGTATAACATTTGTCTAGCTGTCCGAAAGTTAAAGCTACAAACTGGTCATAAGTCTTATACTTACTGCATCCTTTATCAGCTTTAAATTGTTTGGTGCAAGAATCAAGCATCCATCGTGGCACTAAATCTATAATTTGGCGAAGTACTGGCTTTTTGTTATTTTTGATGCGTCTGAAGAGTCCCATTGATTATTTTTTTTCTCAAAACAAAAATAAGGGATTCTCAGGCATCTTTATTTTCGGACTTTCGGATAGTAGTGAAATAACAGGTAAAATAATGCTCAGTTCAACTTAAAACAACTATCTTTACTTATTGCTTTTCAAGCAGCTTGTTTAGAGTGCTTTAGCAACTGAAAATCACCTCTTTTTTTAATTCTACAACTTTTTCAGATAGTTCTACAACTTTAATTTGAAAGTTATAGAATTTTATTGCCTAAAATTGTACAACTTTCCGAAAAACTAATTAGCAATCGACAAGAACAATACGTATTATTGTTAAGGTTTATTAAACGATTTCGGCAATTTATCTAACAACCGCAATCAATCGCTTTAGTGCGTTTTCAACGAATAAAATAATTGTTAAAAAAAGAAAAATATGGCTTTAAAATACCGCATTACCAAACGCAGAAATAACATTAAAAATACCGATGAACCCCAATACATTATGCAGGCCGTAAGCAAGGGCGTAATCGATTTGGAGAAGGTTTGCCACGACATCAGCAACTCATGCACCATAAGGGAAAGCGACGTGGTGGGCGTTATAAGCGCTTTGGGACATAATTTACGCGACTATTTGGAACAAGGCTATACGGTAGATTTTGGGGATTTAGGCCGATTTAAGTTGGGGTTTAAAGGTGTGGCGCAACCCGACCCTAACTTGCTTGCCGCAAAGAGCATCAAAAAATTCGTGCTCAATTACCAGCCTTCCAAACGCTTTAAAAACAGGTTAAAGGGAGGGGTTTCTTTGGAAAAGGAATAAATAGATTTTGTGAATGGACACATTTTTCAATAAAGGCATTGGCAGTTGTTAAATCCCTCTTAATTTTTTAATCGGCAATAAATCTCATCTTAAATTAAAAGTAATTTTGCTTTATGATGATACGTTGGATTGTTTTTGTGGCATTTATTTTATTTTTGGATTTTTATGCGTATCAAAGCATAAAAACACTTACCAAAAATAAAATAGTAAAGGTGTTTTATTGGGTGTTTTCTCTTGGTATATTGGTCAATTTACTTTATAAATTGTTTGTTTTTAACGATTCCAGAGGATTGACACAACCTATGATGCTGGCTTTCGGATTGCTCATTTTGTCTATGGCTCCAAAATTTATTGCCTTAATCGTACTTTTTGGCGAAGATATTTTTAGGGTGTTTAAAAGCGCTTTAAATTACTTTTCAACAGCAGCGCCAAAAATATTTATGGGGGAACGAAGGGAATTTGTGAGCAAAGTGGCCTTGGCTTTGGCCGCAATCCCGTTTACATCGGTTTTATATGGGATGGCGCGTGGCAAATACAATTATCAGGTGATTAACCATACCCTTTATTTTGACGATTTGCCCGAAGCTTTTCACGGATTTAAACTCACGCATATTTCTGATATCCACAGCGGCAGTTTTGATGATGCCGAAAAAATTATGGCAGGCATCGATTTAATCAACGAACAGGTATCTGATATCATTTTATTTACGGGTGATTTGGTGAACAATACTGCAGATGAAATGGAACCCTGGATTGGGCATTTCAGCAAACTGAAAGCCAAACATGGCAAATATTCCATTTTGGGAAATCACGATTATGGCGAATATGTGCAGTTCAATTCTGAAGAAGAAAAGGCGCAAAATTTTCAGGCGATAAAAGATTTACATACGCAAATGGGTTTCAATTTATTGTTAAATGATAGTATTTATCTGGAAAAAGGAACTGATAAAATTGCCCTGGTAGGCGTTGAAAATTGGGGAACACGATTTAAAAAGCCCGGCGATTTAAATTTGGCTTCTTCAAAAATCAATAAAGAAGATTTTAAAATATTAATGAGTCACGACCCTTCGCATTGGGATGCGGAGATTAAAAATCACCCTCGCAATTTTCAGCTCACGTTAAGCGGCCACACGCATGGAATGCAGTTTGGCATTGAAATTCCGGGCATCAAATGGAGTCCGGTACAATATGTTTACGAACAATGGGCGGGTATTTATGGTGCGATGGGAAAATACATCAATGTGAACAGGGGTTTTGGTTTTTTGGCTTTCCCCGGCCGTGTAGGAATTTGGCCCGAAATTACGGTAATTACCCTGAAAAAGAAGTAGGTGTCGTTTGTTTCAATAAAAATGTTACATTTGTACATATAAGGCGTTTATTTTTTAAAACATTTCAAAAAAAATGTTAGGTTATGGCAAAATTCGGAGAATTAATTAGTTCAGAGATTCCTGTGTTAATCGATTTTTATACAGAATGGGAAGAAGAAAAATCTGACGATGTACAAGATATTTTACGGGATGTGGCAGCTGCCCTTGGCGATAAAGCGAAAGTCATAAAAATTGACATTGATAAAAATGAAATACTTGTAAATGCGCTCAGAATTAAAGGAAACCCTACGTTTATTATCTACAAAGACGGTGAAATGAAATGGCGCCAATCCGGTGACCAGGATGCAAATACCTTAATTGGTTTGGTGAAACAGTATCTCTAAAGCTCAAAGTTCAAAGCTGAAAGTTTCAAGTCGAATTTAAACAAATCAAATTCCCCTCTGGAGAGGGTTTAGGGGTGTGTAAAAAATTTGAGAATAAATAAACAAATATTAAACAATCGCACTAATTAGCCGTTACCAATTCCCCCTTCGGGGGCTAGGGAGCCATTGATTTAAACTCAAATCCCCGATAACTATAATATTCCAAAACTTTTGGCAACACAAATTTTAGTTTTTCTGAAGCTTTAATGCTGTCGTGAAAAATTATGATACTGCCATTTTCGATGTTTCTGATTACATTTTCCAAACATTTTTCATAAGAAACTTTTGGGTCAAAGTCGGCGCTTAAAACATCCCACATAATTATTTTATACCCTTTTTTTTTGATTTTTCTCGATTGGGAAAATGTAAGTCGGCCATAGGGAGGCCGGAATAATTTCAGATTTACGATTTCAGATTTACGATTTTCTTCAAAGTATATTTCTGCTTCTTCTATGTTTTGAAGGTATGTGGCAGTGTTGGTTTTCCACCCGTTTAAATGGTTGTTGGTGTGATTTCCGACGGAATGATTTTCGTCAATAATTTTTTGGAATATTTCCGGGTGTTCCGCTATATTTTTTCCGATACAAAAAAAGGTGGCTTTCGCCTCGTGTTTTCGGAGTTCATTGAGCGTCCATTCTGTAATTTCCGGGGTTGGACCGTCATCAAAAGTGAGGTAAAGTACTTTTTTCTTTGATGATAAACGCCATACCCAATTCCTAAAAATGAATTTTAACAGGATTGGTGTTTTTATAAAATAAGGCTTCATTCAAATGAATTATATTGGCGTAAAAAAATCCAAACTGCGCCTGTAAAATGGCAGACACAGTTGAAACTTCATTATTCTTCCTCTTCGCCGATTAAGTAATCAAACAATTTTAAATAACCGACATATTCTTCTTTAAGGGTATTTGCATAGGCTTCATCATCAGAACGAATAGCGGTTTTAATAAGCTGGTCGTACATCAGCAAACTGCGTTCAATGTCGTTAAAAACAGCTTCAACCGTAGATTCATCAAACTGGCTGTGATACCTTAAATTTTCCTGCAACACCGTTTTTAATTCCGCAGTCAGTTTTCTGGCTTTTTCTTTTTTGTTCAACCCATAATATAAATCTACATAACCAATAAGCATGCTGTAATGCCCAAATTTGGCCACCGGCATTTTTTCTAAGGAAAGGTCTACAATTTCTTCCGCCTTGTCAAATTGCTCTTCGTCAATTAGCGCTCTTGCCAAACGCTCCATATTGTTGCGATAAGTCACCGAGTTTTTTCGCGTTTCAGGATCTAAATAGATGTTGTCATCGGTAATATTTCCCCAATCCCACTTTTTGACATTCTTGTACAGCACATCAGTATTTATGCGACCCATTTCAAAGAAATTTCCGTCATCAGGCGTTAAAATCGGCGCCAGTTTGTAGGTCATTCCATCCAATTGCAAATAATCTTTCAGCCAAATATATTCCTCATCAGCCTGAGCGCCGCCGGTAAAATAAATAGGTTGTTTCCAATTGTTGTTCGCCAAAATGTCGAGCATTAAAATTCTTGATTTTGTGAGTGCGCCATTAAATTCGATATCGATATATGGTACAATGAGGGCAGAATCTTTTTGAGCAACAATGCCATTTTTCAGCACCATTTCTTTGTCAACAGGAACCCTGATTTTATTGGTCGGCAATATTTTTTCTTGTATGCCATCATCATCCAAGTCGTAAAAAGTAATGTCCTGATCGCTTTCAATCCATTTCATAAAATATTTAATATCCACCACAGAATCTTTCAATTGCGGAATAATTTCAGGGAAATAGTAAGCAACATCCAAAGTTCCCCATTTGTATTGGTCGTGGGTTAATTGCGATGGAATAGGTGCGGCATCATAGGTTTTTCGTTTCATTTGGTCGATATACCAGTCGGTTTGGAAAAGGCTGGTGTTGATCAGCTTTATATCGGTTCTGTAATTTTCAACTTCCTGCATATACCAAAGCGGGAAAGTGTCGTTATCGCCAATGGTAAACAAGATGGCGTTTGGCGCACAAGAATCCAGATAAGCGGTTGCATTTAAGCGTGAAGTGTAACGGTTGGATCGGTCGTGGTCGTCCCAATTCTGAAAAGCCATCAATACCGGCACGGCCAACAAGGAAACTACGGTAACCGCAATGGCAACCATATTTTTGTTGGCATATTGTTTTAATTTTTGATAAAGCGCCAACACGCCAAATCCCACCCAAATGGCGAAAATGTAAAACGAACCAACCACGGCATAATCGCGTTCCCTTGGTTCAAAAGGTTTTGGATTGGTATAAAACACAATAGCCAAACCTGTGAAAACGAAAAAGAGAAAAAGGGTATAAAAATCATTTTTGTTTTGCTTCACATGAAAAAATAGTCCTATAATTCCCAGAATAAAAGGCAGGAAATAATAGGTGTTTCTGCCTTCATTGTTGAGCACATCCGAAGGTAAGTTTGATTGGTTGCCCAGCCTGAATTCGTCAATAAATTTAATGCCGCTCAGCCAATTTCCATCCCGTAAATCGAGATTGCCCTGTTCATCATTTTGTTTACCCACAAAATTCCACATAAAATAACGGCCGTACATATATCCAAATTGAAAATCGACCATATATTTGATATTTTCAATAAAGGTGGGTCTATTTTTACTGCTTTGCGGTATTCCGGCAATGGCTTTATAATTTTTTATGACGGAAGCGTCTGTGCTTACCATTCTGGGAATGATTCCTTTATGCGTAATGTTCCAGTTTGGCAACGCGTCTTTGTAATGATTTACGATAATATATTTACCTGATTTTTCATCTTTTTCATATTTAGGCTTATCATCTCTCGTCGGATTGCTTTTGTCAACCTCTCTATTGTAAATAATGGAATAATAAGTATCATAAAAAACGTTGGTGTCCCCATATTGTTCGCGGTTGTAATAAGCCAGCAATTCACGTGCGCTTGATGGATTGTTTTCGTTGATGGTAGTGTTAGCATTCGCCCTGATAGGCAACATAATCCAGGAAGAAAAACCTATCATAATAAACATTACTGAAAGAATAATGGTATTTGCTTCAAACTGTTGTTTTTTGTGCGTGTATTTTAAAGCGAAGTAAAAAAAGGCAATCAGCAGAATTCCTGCAATGATACTTCCCGAATTAAACGGCAAACCGATGGAATTCACAAAAAACAATTCAAGCGCGCTAAAATATTTTAAGGTGTAGGGAAATAATAATTTAAAAACCAGAAACAACACAAATACCGCCACAATATTGGCCACTATAAATTGCTTAAAATTTAAATTTTTATATTTTTTGAAGATGTAAAGAAACACAATGGAAGGAATTACCAGCAATGACAATATGTGGACGCCAAATGACAATCCCACCACAAAACTAATCAGCAGTAACCATTTATCGCCACGTGGCTCATCCATTTCTTTTTCCCAATGTAAGCCCAGCCAAAATAAAAGTGCCATTAAAAATGAAGACATCGCGTACACTTCCGCTTCCACGGCGCTGAACCAAAAACTATCTGAAAACGTATAGGTTAACGCGCCAACCAAGCCGCTTCCTAAGATGGCAATTGAAGTACTTTTGCTTAATTCCTTGCTGTTATCAACCAATCTTTTGGCCAACATCGTAATGCTCCAAAATAAAAATAAAATGGTAAACGCACTGGCCAATGCCGACATAAAGTTGACCATTTTGGCAATCTCTGTCACTTCACCGGTAAACAACGCGAAAAATGCACCCAACATTTGATATAAAGGCGCTCCCGGCGGATGCCCAACCTGGAGTTTTACCGAAGTGGCAATATATTCGCCGCAATCCCAGTAACTCACTGTAGGTTCGAGTGTTAACGTGTAAGTGATTAAGGCTATTGCAAAAGCAGACCACCCAACAATTGTGTTCCACCTAGAGAAATTAAATGCGATCATAGTAAATAGTTAAAACCGAAGCGAATTTAGTAAAATAAAAATTAATTATGGAATGTATTGATGATATGAGACGCCAATATGAATTGAATGCGTTTTTAATATAAATTTTCTTAAAAAAATACGACAAATTATTTGTTGAATTGAAACTTTAGGCTAAATTTGCACCCGCAAAATGACCCATGGTGTAACGGTAGCACTCCGGTTTTTGGTATCGTCAGTCAAGGTTCGAATCCTTGTGGGTCAACTAGCAAATTTTAAGAATCCTGTAAACATAATGGTTTGCAGGATTTTCTTTTTTAGGTGTGTCGCATTTTGTGTGGTTCTAACATCATAAACAATTATTCAACAGGCATCTAATATTATTTTAATCTGTCATAGACCAATTTAACTCAGTTCTTCAAATTTCTTAACTATTTAACGTCAATTACTTAACTGATGAAAATCATCAATCATTTTGATTAATATCATTTTTTTTTAAAATTCGCAATTATAAATTTATTCCTTCAATTTCCCCCACTTTTATTATTGTTTTTGTAAAGAAGTATACTGAAAATATTTTATTGCCAATAAATGAGACAACTTAAAATTACAAAACAGCTTACCAACAGAGAAACTGCATCATTAGAAAAGTACTTTCAAGAAATAGCAAAGGTTGACTTAATTACCGCCGACAGGGAAGTTGAGCTGGCGCAACGCATTAGGGCAGGCGACCAAGTTGCTTTTGAGCAATTGATAAATGCAAATTTAAGATTTGTTGTTTCGGTTGCAAAACAATACCAAAATCAGGGATTGGCATTGCCCGATTTAATAAATGAAGGAAATTTGGGTTTGATAAAAGCGGCAAAACGATTTGATGAAACACGCGGATTTAAATTTATCTCCTATGCAGTTTGGTGGATTCGCCAATCTATATTGCAGGCATTAGCCGAACAATCCCGCATAATTCGTTTGCCGTTAAATAAAATTGGCACTCTTAGTAAAATTAACAAAATGTACGCGTTTTTAGAGCAGGAAAATGAACGACCTCCTTTAGCAGAAGAAATTTCCGAGAGGTTGAATATTCCTGTGCGCGAGATTCAAAAATCCATGAAAAATTCGGGGCATCATGTGTCTTTGGACGCACCATTGATTGAAGGCGAAAATTCTAATCTTTATGATGTATTAAACATTGGGAAATTTCCAAATCCTGATAAAGCATTATTACAGGAATCTTTGAAAATTGAGATTAAACGCGCTTTAAAAACACTAAAACCAAGAGAAGCGGATGTTGTTAATTTATACTTTGGTTTAGAAGATGCGCAAACAATGACACTTGAGGAAATTGGCGAATCGCTTCATTTAACGCGTGAACGTGTTCGTCAAATTAAAGAAAAATCGATACGGCGATTAAAAAATTTATCAAGAAACAAAATCTTAAAAACGTATTTGTGATATTTTGTTGCAATCATAAAATATTGGGTTGCGCTTCAATTTTATTGAAATTTTTTTTGCTGACATAAATTGTCCAATGATGTAATGGCAACACTCCGGTTTTTTAAACGTATACTAATTTATCTCACTTCTTTAAACATCTTAACTGTTTAATATAAGTAGTTTAACTGATTAAAATCATTTAGGTAATTGATAAATCTCAATGCAGCATTAAATAAAAAAACGAACTTCAATAGCGAAATTGTTTTCCTCCTTAATATTTTAAAAAAACAATTAAAATTAAATATGATGGAAAATTTAAAAAAAGTAAGTTGTGCCCAATGGTGCTTATTTGCACTGCTTATTGGGTTTGCATTTTTAATGCAAAATTGTATGAAAGATGATGCCTTAATTTATGAGGAAAATCAAATTCCAACAGAATTAAGTTCAAAAGGACCACCTGTGGGTAAAAAGGTGGATGTTTGCCGCTATAACGAACGTAAAGGTACCTATTCAGTAGTTTCAGTAGTCGCAAAATTTGTGCCTGACAAATTGCAACCAGGAGATGTGATCATTGATGCGGATGGAGATGGTTATGCGGCATTTAATGAATGCGGTGTTTTAAATAGCGATGGAATTGATTGTGATGATACCGATCCTGCTGTATATCCTGGCGCTACAGAAATAGTTGATGGCAAGGACAATAATTGTAATGGAGAAACGGATGAAGGCTATACTTATGTTCCCGATGATAATTTTGAACAAGCCTTGATTGATTTAGGTTATGATACTATATTGGATAATTATGTTCTAACCTCAAATATTAATACGCGTACTTATCTTAATGTAAATTATTATGAAGGTTATAGTTCTGGTAAAATTGCTGATTTAACAGGTATTGGTGGTTTTACCGCTTTGGAAACTTTAGAATGTAATTATAACCAACTCACAAGTTTAAATGTAAGCAATAATACTGCTTTAACTTCTTTATACTGTAATTATAACCAACTCACAAGTTTAAATGTAAGCAATAATACTGCTTTAACTT
>JAVVEF010000102.1:0-499 GCA_032251275.1 Lutibacter sp. | reverse complement strand
CTTTATACTGTAATTATAACCAACTCACAAGTTTGGATGTTAGTAATAACACTGCTTTGCTACAGTTGTATTGTGGCGTTAACCAACTCGCAAGCATAGATGTAAGTAAAAACACAGCTTTAACTTCTTTATACTGTAATTATAACCAACTCATAAGTTTAGATGTCAGTAAAAATACTGCATTGGAAAGTTTGTATATTAAGGATAATCAACTTAAAGATATAGATGTAAGTTCTAATACTGCTTTATATAGCTTGTATTGTGGTGATAATGAGCTAACTAGTTTAGACGTAAGTAACAAACCTGCATTAGAAACTTTATATTGCTATAATAACAATCTTACAAGTTTATCAGTAAGTAACAATCCTAATTTATATGATTTTTGGTGCTATAATTACGAAGAATATTTTAATAATGGTCAACTAAAAATTAAAACGAAGTATCTAAATAACTCACCTTACGCAATACTCACCTCAAAAAACATTATTTTAACATTTGC
>JAVVEF010000101.1:0-10059 GCA_032251275.1 Lutibacter sp. | reverse complement strand
CCCCTTTATTCATAGAAGAAACAAAAACCTGGTTGTCTGAAGTAAAAACAATATCCATAGGAATATTGAATTGCCCAATACCATCACCTTGTGTCCCAAAAGTGGTAATATAATTTCCATTTTCATTAAACACATTTACCCTTCCTAAATAAGGATCTACAGCATAAATATTACCACAAGTTCCAACTGAAATTCCTTGAATTCTTTGAAAAAGGCCAACTTTTGTTCCGAAACACCCAAAATTTTTGATTAAATTCCCATCAATATCAAAAATATATATAGTTGTTAAGGGTCCGGTAGTACCCCAAGACATAGATCCTCCTCCACAGGTTTGTACATCTTCTCCCACGCCTCCATGTTCAGATACAATAATTCGGCTGTTTTGCTTGTCAAAGGCAATTCCAGTAGGGAATGTAAAAGTGTTATAGGTAAATTCTTTAACTACAGTCCCCGAAACATCCAAACCAATCACTTTTTTAAGTTGACTGTCTACTATATATAAAATATTATTCAATCCAAACACCATAGAATTGGGCATTGAAGTACCTTCATAAAACAAGGTGTTGTTTCCATTTGGGCTAACTTTATAAATGGAGCCTGAAGCTTCATCTCCTATAAAAAGCTGATTTTTATTGTTTATTGCAATTGAAAGAGGCGTAAGTGCAGTAGTAATCGTTGTTATATAATTTCCTTGCCCATCATATTTTACAATATTTTTTTGAATGGCATCAGTAGCGTAAATATAATCATTTGTATCAACAGCCATTCTGCCTGGCGCTTTCAAACCATCACTTATTAAAGAAGTAGAGCTAAAGTTACTAGTAGCGTATTGTGCGTTTAAATGATTGATACCTATAAAAAAAAGTGTATAAATCATTAATAATTTTGACAAAGATATCATAGTAATCTGTAATCAATTAAGTAACAAAGGTACACTATGTTACATAAGAAATTTATGATATTTATCAGCCATAGCTGATAAAGTAACAAATTAAGTTGTGCCTAAAATATTTTAAAACAGTTGGTTTTTTATATTGTAAAAATTAAAACCAACCTAAAAATTCTTAAAAGGTAAGTTTTTTCTCTAATAATTTTCCATCTCGTTCTATAGTGATAGTAATTGTCTGCCCTTTTTCAAATTTACTGAGTGCTTGCATATAACTCATCATGTCAATAATTTCTATAGCCCCCAATTTTTTTACAATATCTCCCTTGATCAACCCTGCATTAAATGCCGGATTTCCTTCACTAACACCATCAATTCTCATGCCTGCTTCATTGTATAAATAATCAGGAATCACCCCAAGGGTTACTTTAAAGGAAGGTGTATTTGCGGACTCATCTTTTGTTTTAGTGAATAAAGGAGCTGGCTTATCATTCATAATGGTTAACAATTCTTCAATATAATCAACAACCAAATCAAGCCCCGCATAATTAATCAATTCAGCATCATCACTCGGCTTGTGATAATTTTCATGCTGCCCGGTAAAAAAGTGAAGTACAGGTAAATCTTGAAGATAAAATGAGGTATGGTCCGATGGTCCAACTCCCGATTCATGTTTTTTAATCTTAAATTCTGGAACTTTAATGGCATCTATAACACTGTCCCAAACAGGCGCTGTTCCAGTTCCATGAATGGCGATTCGTTTTTCTTCATCCAACCGGCCAACCATATCCATATTAATCATAAATGCCACATTTTTAAAATCGACGGTAGGGTTTTTTGAAAAATAATTTGATCCCCAAAGCCCCTCTTCCTCACCTGAAAATGCTAAAAATAAATAATTATAGGTTTTCAATTTTTTTGCTTTTACCCTTTCAGCAATTGCGAGCATAGCGGCAATGCCGCTCGCATTGTCATCGGCGCCATTATGGATTTGTTTTTCTTTTCCGGCATACAACGAACCGCCCATTTCGCCATAACCTAAATGATCGTAATGTGCGCCAATAATAATAGTTTTTTCAGCCTTGTTATTTAAAAAACCAACCACATTATGGCCAATGATAATAGCAGTATCTTTAATCATACTATGCGGATTTACCTTTGGTTTTACTTCAAAAGCCTGCAAATACGAATCACCAAGTCCAATTCCTGAAAGGTTAAGTTTTTTAAACCGTTCAGAAATGTATTCAGACGCTAATTTTTCACCTTTTGACCCAATGAGTCTGCCTTCCATTTCATCAGCTGACAAAGTTGAAATGTCAGTCTTTAACATGGGTATTTGGTCTTTGATGAATATTTTTGAAGAATTACAAGAATTTAATAGAAAAAGAAAAACAACTAAAGAAAGTTTGAAAAAGATAGCATTAAATTTCATAAAAATAATTTTAAATGAGATAGAATAGTTAATTATTGCAAAATTTTTACAAGGAATAAAGATATCTATTTTTTTAAAAAAAACTTCTAAAAAGAGTGTGGAGATTACAAAAAAAATATTCTAATGAAAATCAACTTTTACTTCAGCCTAAACAATTCAATAAAATTTTAAAATAATAAAATTCTTATTAAACTTTTGTAATCTGTGCTTTACCCAGATTTGTATTTAATAGATTGGATCTGGGTAACAAAAATTAAATTTATCCAATAATTTTTCAGAATCATAATATTGTTTAAGTTGAGCTATTAACTCCTCTTTTTTTCTAATTATAATGCTTTTACCATTAATAGAAATATAGTTTTTTTCTTTTAATATTTTCAATGTTCTAATTGATTGCTCTACAGAAGTATTTGCGAATTCTGCCAAATCTTTTCTTGAAGTACAGGTTGAAATTTGTATTTCTCCTTCACCTATGATTTTTCCAAATTTATATGCCGTGAGCAATATTGCATCAATTATCCGCTCGGAAGCTGGTAATAAACTTAAATGCTTTTGACGAATTTCATAATGCCGAAGTCTTAAGGAAAGTTCATGTAAAAATAATATACAAATTTTATTATTTGATTTTAAGATGGTTTTCAGATTTTTATGGTTTATAAAATAAGCTTCTACATTATCAACAACTATTGCACTAGCCCAATAATACGGAGAATTTAAACTTGAAAGACCTACAATATCGCTATTGGATAACAATCGTAATGTTTGTTTTTTTTGATTTATACCAGTATTAAATATTTTAACATTTCCGTTAATAATAAAGTATACTCCATGAACAGGTTTTTGTTCCTCTACCAGTATAGACCCTTTATCAAATTTTTCAGTACTAATTAAATGTGAAGTAATTTTAGTATTTGCAATTAATTTTAAATTAGATTTTAAACTACGTTTATGTTTAAAATTCAGGTTTTTTAAGTTTTTATCTTCATCACTATAATTTAATAATAACATAACAACCAATTTTTATTTTATTGTTTTTTATTTTCAAAATTAAGAATAATTTAGCTTCTAAATTTGAATACTAAATCAATCCAATTTATTTTATTTAATAGCACGCTTTTAAAAACCTATTCTCACTTAATTTATCAAAAAATAAATTTTTTATACCATTTATTCAGAGTAACAGAGTTTGGGATACAACTAAAAGATCTGTAATTAAATGAATTAAGGGTTATTATGACGGATTAACTAAAAGTCCTAATACGAATTTGACTCTTTTAGTACTTGAAGATTTTTTGGTAATTAATTACTTTTTTTTTTGAAATCAAAAGGGGCATTTAAGCCCCTTTTGATTACTATTTGATAAATATTAATAATATTCAATATTATCAATTTAGAAAAAAATTATTTATTCTGATCAAAAGTTATACTTGTATTAGAAGATACAATGTGGTTTTTCAATCCATATACAACTTTGTTGAAATGGTTTTGTAACTTTTCTAATGTTTCTTTCTTTTTAATATTTATTTTTCCGTTCTTTCTAAAAAGATCTTCATAATTAAAAGAAACACTTTCCCACCCTCCTGAGCTTAATGTTTCTGGAAAATCAACTTTTAAGTCATTAATTTCGATACAAATTTTATTGTCAAGACATCTAAATGCCAATTCATACTTTACATCATAATCATTTTTAAAAAGATAACTTTGATCCATGTATAAATGATGGACCGTAGAGGCAAGAGTTATGAAATTGTTACATTCTTGGTCTATGACAAGATTATCGTCAGAATTAAAGTTAACACTTAACCAATCTTTAACTAATTCATAATTGTCTTTATCTGATAAATTAGAAATGTCAATAAAAACTTCTTTAGGAGGAAAAACTGGTGATTCAGCGCTAACTTCAAATAGATTTTGTGAAAATGTATAAATACTCATAAAAAGGGCTAAAATTGATAAAATGTGTTTCATAATAATAGTTTTAAAATGTTAGAGATATTTTGAAAATTAATTAGCATTAATTAGGTTATTCATATTAGTGTTAAAAGTCCCGAAATGAATTGAAATTAATACGGTATTAACACAAGTAAAAATATTAAAGAAAACTGATACTTAATATGTTATAAAACATATCTGAATATGTTATAAAACATTATCTTCACAAAAATTTGTAACTTAACGGCCTAAATTTTTGTAACTTAATGACTCATTAGTCATTATCGCTATTGAAAGTGCATTGCGTAAGAAGACCCATTTGTTAACCTTATTTGTTTTGGGATAGTATTTTTAGAATTTAAAATTCCATCGATATGGATTCAATTTTCAATAAACCAAACATCAGATCTAAATGCGAATTTTGTGATCTACAAAAACAATTTATTTTCCGCCATTTAAATGTTGAGCAATTGAGTAGCTTATCCAACAAAATGGAGAAACTACATTTTGAACCAGGTGAGTTCATTTTCAAAAAAGGTGCTTCCCCAAATGGATTTATATGTTTAAAAAAAGGCAAGGTCAAGATCACCCAATTGGCTAATAATGGCAAAGAGCTGATTATTGATTTGAAATCTCCACCAGATACTCTTGGGATTCGTGCCTTGTTCACCAATTCTAAATATCAATCTTCTGCTGTCGCATTGGACCATGTTAGCATTTGTCTAATTCCCAGTAAAGATTTTTATCAAATATTGGATTCCTGTCCTATTGTATATAAGGAGTTATTAAATTATATAGGAGAGCGTTTGGTTAGAGCTGATCAAAAGTTGGTGTCACTTACCCAAAAAACTCTAAGGGCGAGGTTGGCAGATACCTTATTACTATTACAAAGTACCGTAGGTGAAGATTTTGAGGGTTACATTAATATCCCCTTAAAGCGATCAGAAATCGCACAACTGTCAAACATGACTACTTCCAATGTCATTCGCACATTATCAGAATTTAAGCTTAATAAGCTAATTGATATTAATGGTAGAAAGATTAGAATAATTGGCAAGGAGAAACTAATCCATTTAAGTGAGTTTGACTAGTTTTAAAATCATTTAACCAAAGATTTTGGTGACAATCTTCAATCTTTAAAAGATAATTTGTTGATTTTGTCTATGAAGCAAAATATAATATCACTACAGAAGTAAGGAGTTTTAAATTTGGGCTTGAACTGATAAGTATACTCCTAATTTTTGATAAATTACCAAACTGTTAATTTAGTAATTAAATGAAGCTGTTTTTAAATATTCGAAAGTTACAAATGTAAATCGTCAGCAAAAAGAGGTTTGATTTTAATCAATACTTTTTAAGTTAGTAAGAAAATGTAATCCTTTTAAGCAAAATCCAACACCCACATCTCCAGCAGTATTTCATTTCGTTTCACTCCACTGCATACAGCTTCCAATTCCGCACTGTAAAAACCACCGAAAAGGTGGTATTTACTTTTAGCCTTTGCCCTCTTTTAATCCGTTTCCATCAGAATGGTCTCAACAAAACAGCATGTTTAGCAGGTAATAAGGTGTTCGCAATCCGCTTCATTTTGTTCCATAAAATATATCTGCAAATAATTTTTTGTTTATAATTTCCCAAGTGCCATTTGAACCTTCACTTTGCACACAATTGCCACTATAATCGCTATTACATCAATATTTATTTTAAATTGGTTTAGGCTACTTTAAATAATTGTTAAGTTATAATAAATGTTTTGCCTGTATCAATATTAATCGTAATATTGCAATATAGTTATATCAATAAAAATACTTTATTATGAAAATTACAATTCTTGATCCCGCAATGTGTTGCAATACTGGTGTGTGTGTGTGTGTGTGGATCTGATGTTGATGACAATCTGGTGCAAACTGCTGCCAATGTAAAATGGTTAAAATTTCTTGGACTTGAAGTTGTACGTCATAATATTCCAAATGATGGAGCAGCCTTTCAGGAATATCCAGAAGCCCTTGTGAAATTAAAAATGGATGGCTTAAATTCTTTGCCTTATATCCTTAAAGATGGTAAAATAATAATGTCTGGTCGTTATCCCGAAAGAGCTGAATGGGAAAACCTGATCAAAGACAATGCTCCTGAAGTTAAGTTAGAAAACACATCCTGTTGTGGGGGCAACAGCAGTTGTTGTTAATTCTCCCTTTTAGCAGTTATATTATAAAAATATCAATACCGTTTGCCTTATGAAAAATTCTGAAACTCCCTATATCTTCTTTACAGGAAAAGGTGGGGTAGGAAAAACCTCTCTCTCTTGTGCCACTGCGATAAAACTTGCAGATGAAGGTAAAAAAGTGCTGTTGGTAAGTACTGATCCCGCTTCCAATTTGGAAGACGTTTTAGAGAGCAGGGTTTATGACAAAATAACTCCGGTGGAGGGACTGAAAAATCTTTCCGCAATCAATATAGATCCCGAAGTTTCTGCACAAGAATACCGTACGCGGTTTACAGAACCGCTAAAAGAGATACTCAGCGAGGCAGATATCAAAAAAATGAAGGAGGAACTTTCCGGAGCTTGCACTGTTGAAATCGCTGCATTCGATGAGTTTTCCCGATTTATTTCCGGAGAGGTGAAATATGGGAACTTTGATGTGATTATTTTTGATACTGCACCTACAGGACATACACTGCGACTGCTGGAACTCCCAGCAGCCTGGTCTGCATTCTCAGAAGAAAACCCCGACGGAGCTTCCTGTCTTGGGCCAACCTCAGCCTTAAAAAGCAGTCAGGAGCGATACAACACCGCCGTGAACAGGTTGCGTGATCCTGAAATGGCAACATTCTATCTTGTTGCAAGAGCCGATCAGGCTTCATTAAAGGAAGCTTCCCGAACCAGCGAAGAATTGATTGATCTGGAAATGAGAAATCAGAAACTGTTGGTCAACGGTGTATTCAGCGCACTGGATGAAACAGATGATTTTGCAGCCAAGATGGAAAATCTGGCAAAAAAGCAATTAAGTGAGCTACCTAAAAATCTTCAGAAATTAAATCTGCAAACCTTTCCTTTATTGCCATACAATATCCTTGGAATTGAAAAACTAAGATCTTTGCTTAATGTGGAACTTCAGAAAAAAATGGTTGCAGATCAACTTTCAAATGTTCAGGAATTAAACCATTTACTGAATGGAATTGATGAACTGGTGGAAAATCTCACTAAAAATAAAACCAATGGACTAATTATGACAATGGGAAAGGGTGGTGTGGGAAAAACAATCACCGCTTCGGCATTGGCAATTATGATTGCTCGAAAAGGTTTTGAAGTGCATCTCACTACGACAGATCCCGCAGCGCATGTGCAGGATTTTATAAACCAGGTTTCTGATCTTCCCAAAAATCTCACCATAGATCGCATCGACCCCAAACTGGAAACACAACGATATACAGATAAAATTGTTTTACAAAAGGGAAAGGATATGGATGAACAAGGGGAAAAATTATTGTTGGAAGACCTCAGATCGCCATGCACCCAAGAAGTGGCGGTTTTTCACGCTTTTTCAAAAGCGATCCAACTTGCAAAACGAAAATTTGTGGTGATAGACACCGCTCCAACAGGACATACTTTATTACTTTTGGATACGGCGGGCAATTACCATCGAGAAGTACTAAAAAATACAGGATTGGATCCTGCCCATATTAAAACTCCATATTTGGCATTACAGGATAGTGAATTGTCTAAGATTATACTGGTTTCACTTCCAGAAACAACACCAATGCGGGAGGCCGCGGCTTTACAGGAAGATTTACAACGGGCAGATATAGGAACTTATGCATGGGTCATCAACCAAAGTCTTTCTATGCAAAAAAATCTGAAAGATCCGTTGCTAAAGAGTAGAGCACTTACAGAAGTGGATGTGATCAATAAAATTGACGAAACGCTTGCCAAAAGAATTTACGGGATTCCTTATTTGTCGCAGGAAAGTCTGCTACCGGCACTTTTGGAATATTACCATTCGAGACAAATCTTAATAACAAAATAAAAAATGGGCGCATCAAAAACAGACAGCTTTACAGACCGTCAAAATGAACTCGCTATTTTAGCAAAAGCTTTGGGGCATCCTGCTCGAATCGCTATTATCGAATTTTTGCTTAAAGTAGAAACCTGCATTTGCGGCGATATCGTAAACGAATTGCCATTGGCACAACCCACCGTTTCACAACACTTAAAAGAATTGAAGAATGCAGGCCTGATAAAGGGAAACTTTGAAGGAACTTCAATTTGCTATTGCATCAACGAACTGGGGTTCGAAAAAATAAAAGACTTTTTCCAAGATGTTACAAATCATTTGAAAAAAAAGAAAAACGAATGTTGTTAAATGAATATCTTAAAATTATGAAACTATCTCAAGTAAAAAATATTCTGAAAACGTTAGAAACAGTAAACTTCAACTTGCCTGACGGAACCGCTGTTCCGGAACATTTTCACGTTACCGAAGTAGGTTTAATAACCAAAAACTTCATCGATTGTGGTGGAACAGTTCAGAAAGAGACCGTGGTGAATTTCCAGTTATGGGATGCCAATGATTTTGAACACCGCTTAAAACCTCAAAAATTATTCAACATCATCGAATTGTCTGAAAAAGTCTTGGGAATAGGAGATTTCGAAATTGAAGTGGAATTTCAAAACACAACCATTGGAAAGTATGACTTAGATTTTGACGGACACGATTTTACTCTTGTAAACAAGAAAACCGCTTGTTTGGCTCAGGATCTATGTGGCATTCCATCAGAAAAACCGAAAGTTAGATTATCAGATATGAATAACGAGCCAAGTTGCTGCAATCCCGGAGGAGGCTGTTGCTAGGCTATTAATTTTAAAACAAAAATGACTTCAACCAAGCCAACCGTATTTCCAGAAATCGAAAAAGTAATCAGTAGTTTTAATTTTGAAACAATTTCAGAAGAACGTAGAAACATCTTACAACCCTTAATCGATTTTATTCAAGCCAAAGTAGCCAGCAACCAAGAAGTAAGACTTAACTTAATTTGCACGCACAATTCGAGAAGAAGTCATCTGTCTCAAGTTTGGGCACAAACAGCGGCAGCATACTATGATATTAAAAATGTATTCTGTTATTCAGGAGGCACAGAAGCAACAGCGATGTTCCCAATGGCGGCCAAAACACTGGTAAAACAAGGCTTTCAAATCAGAACCATTGCAGAAGGAAACAACCCTGTCTACACTATTAAATACAGTGAAAACGAACATCCAATTATTGGTTTTTCAAAAACTTTTGATGATGCCTTTAATCCAGAAAGCGAGTTTGCGGCGATTATGACTTGTTCGTCTGCCGATCAAGGTTGCCCTTTTATTCCTGGAGCTGAAAAGCGTATTCCGATTACTTTTGAAGATCCTAAAGCATTTGATAATACACCACAACAGGCTGAAAAATATGAAGAGAGAAGTTTGCAAATAGCAACAGAAATGTTTTATGTTTTTTCAAAAATTAATTAGCCGATTAGTGAATGAAAATTTTATGAATAGAATAATAAGACTTAATAATTCAATAATTTGTCACCCTGAGCGCACCCGATATCGGGTCGAAGGGCAACAATTATACGAATAAACGAATAAACGATTCAACAATAATTATGAAAAAACTAAGCTTCCTCGACAGTTTCCTAACATTATGGATATTTATAGCTATGGCCATTGGTGTGGCAATCGGCTATTTTGTACCATCATTTCCAACATTAATAGATTCTTTTAGCAGCGGCACCACCAACATTCCAATTGCCATTGGTTTGATTGTAATGATGTATC